>JAGQHR010000260.1 GCA_020431745.1 Candidatus Eiseniibacteriota bacterium | reverse complement strand
GCGTCTTCCCCACTCCGACCTCGCCGGTAAGGATGAGAAAGCCCTTCCGCTGCTCGATTCCGTAGTGCAGATAGGCCAGGGCATCCCGGTGATTCCGGGTGTGAAACAGGAACCGCGGATCCGGTGTGATGGAGAACGGCGGCTCGTTCAGGCCCCAGTACTGCTCGTACACGGCTGCTTCCCCCTACCGAATCTTGCCGATCGACCCCAGGACGGGTAGTCGAAGGTGGCTCTCGACCTCGGAGGAGTCTTTGAGCGTATGGTCCAGTCCGTCGATGACGAACGCCAGTGCCAGTCCGACGAGCAGCGAAAGAACCGGGATCAGCGCCATCCGCACGTAGTCGTTGACCCGGATCGGCTGCCCCGCGGTGGCGGGTTGCAGAATCAGGACGTTCCAGTCCGAGGTCCCGGTCCTCTCGATCCGGGCTTGGATCTGCTTGTCCACGAGCGCGGTGTAGTTCGCCTTGAGCTGGTCGAGCACGCGATCGTAGCTGGCCAGGCGCGCTTCCTTGTCGGGGAGGGTCGCCAGCTCGGCGTCCCCGTAGCGAACCGTCTTGAGCAGCGCCTCCTCGCGAGCCTTTTCGACCTCGACACGCGACTCCATGTGACGGATGTAGCGCTCCATCTCGCCTCGGAGATCGGCCTCGATGAGGGAAACCTGGGTCCGGAGCGCCTGCACCTCCGGATGCTCGTCGGTGTACTGGGACTCTGCCTCGTACAGCTTGGCACGTTCTTGAACGAGCTCGGTCCGCAGACGGAAGAGCACCTCGTGATCGTTGGTCACTCCGTCGGTGAACGCATAGAGATCGAGCTCGTCGCCCTCCAGCAGACGCCGACGGTGCAGGACTTCGACCTTGGCTTGCAGCTCGGCGATTTCGGCCCGGACGCGATTGAGATCGACTTCGGCCGACTGGCGGATCGCCAAGAGATTGAGGCGTTCGTCCTGGATCCGCACGACCGACTCTTCATTCATGAAGTTCGCGCGTTCCTGTTCCCACTCGTCCAGCTGCTCCCGCAGGCTTTCGATCTGCTGGCGGAAGAACTCCTCGACCTCGGGAACGGATCGGACCCGAAGGCGGAAGTCGGTATACGCCTGGGTCACGGCGCGGCAGGTCTCTTGCGCGGCTTTCTTGTCGGTGTTGCGGCAGGTCACCATCACGACCGAGGACTTCCCGGGCACGGTCGCGGAGACTCCGGTCCGATCGATCCGGATGGGGAGTCCCTTGGCATCGGTCTTCCCGCTCTGATCGATCTGTTCCTGGGCGAGCTGCAGCACTTGCTGGCTCGTGATGGTCTGAATCTCGGAGTTCAGCTCCTCTTCCCAGGTGAGCACGCGCATCCGGGAGTTGAACGCGCTCTCCGGCTCTCCGCGGTTGACCCGGATCGTCGAAGAGGACTGATACTCGACCGGCGAAGTCAGGTTGAGGAGCACGACCGTGGCCACGGCCGCGAGCACGACTCCCAGGATGATGCCCTTGCGCCGGAAGACGACCGCGAGCACATCACGCAACGAAACTTCGCGCGCTTCCTCGACATGGCCGTTGCTGCCGTTGGCGTGGCCGTTCTCGCCGTTGTGGTATTGCTCGTTCATCGATTCTTGTTGGTGATGATAACGCGGTCCTTGGTCACGCTGTACGCGTCCCACCCCGCCAGATAGAGCGTGAAGGGCGCGATGTTCTGCCGAAACCAGTGGTCGACGAAGGTGTTGACGTTGCCGATGAACGACTTGGGCACGTAGACGATGTCATACGGGTGGAGCCGCATGTCGTTCTCGAAGTTCTCCCCTTCCAGCGGATGCTTCAGATTGATCTGGTGGAACTCGGCTTCATCCGTCTCGGTGCGCCGGAACACGACCACTTGTCCGCGGTTTGCGGAGCTCTTGAACCCGCCCGCGGCGGCCACGGCCTGCAACGCGGTCATCCCCTTGCGATAGGTCAGATCTCCGCCGATCTCGACCTCGCCCGTGACATAGACGACGTGTTCTCCGTAGGCGGTCACGAGCAGGTCCACGTCCGGGTGACGGAGAAGACGGCGCAAGCGGGACTGAATCTGAGAGGACGCGTAGTTCGTGGTCTCCCCCAGGACATATACCGAGCCGGCGCCGGGCGCCGTGATCGACCCATCGGGAAGGACCTTGGCGGGACGATTGAACTCCGGGTTTCCCACCACCAGGATCTGGACTTCGTCCCCCACACCCAGTCGGTAGGAATCCTCGTCCGGCTCCGGAGTTTCGCCAACCGTGCCCTCGCCCGGTCCCGGGAGCGTCTCCGTGCGGCCGGACGCGAGGGTAGAATCCGAGGGAACGATCGAGCCCGGCTCGACGGGTCGGTAGGGAGACCGGCCAGGCTCTTCCAACGGCGGGAAATCGCGCATGGACTGGTCCAGCCGCGAGGAACTCGAGCTGGCACAGCCGGCCAGGACCAGGAGGCTCAGAATTCCGGCCAGAAGTAGGCGCAAACGGATCACCTTCCCGCCAATCATGACAGGGTCGGGACTCGAGGGAGTCCGGCCCGACGAGTCCCGCCGGTCCGTACGACCGTGCAAGGCACTCGGATATCGTTCGATCCAGCGACGCGGGAAGAGCCGTCCCGCTATTCTAGGCACTCTGTACGACATAGGTCAATCCCACGCGATCCCGCGATCGTTCCTTCCCTATCGACGAGGGTCCGTATCTTCTTGAGAAATGGTCGACTTCGTTGATTTTGCCTGAGACCGGATCGCCTGAAAGAAAAGTGGAAGAATCACTTCATGGTGGCCAACGATGTAGGTTCCCCACCCCCCGGTGGAGGTGGGCCGGCGGACCACGTTCTCCAGCGGCCGGTAGTGCTTCTGGAAGTCGAAGACCGCAGCGGTCAGATTCTCGAACGGGGTCCCGAGGTTGACGGCGACCGAAACCGCCTTCAGGAAGACCTCGGGCATCAGCACCGCCGACCCGAGATTGAGCGCCACCCCTCGGCCGAGCGTCTGGACCACCGCGACCAGGATTCGGAAATCACGCGCGCTGGCATCCCCTGCAGCCGCCCCCGGAAAGCCGGGATGCTGGTGGTTGATGTCGGTTCCGATCGAAAGGTGCACCGTGGCCGGGATCCCGAGCTCGTAAGCCGCAGCCAGCAGGCTGTGTTCGACGAACGGCGCGCCCTGCTCCCGGAAGGCCCGGCCCAGCCCCTCGCCCAACCCCTCGTTGCGCTCCGCCGCAACCCGGGTCCACTCGTTGAGCCACTCGGACGTTTCCCGGGCCATTCCGAACCGCCCTTGGGGCAGCTGAGAAGCGACGTCTTCAGAGGTTCGCCCGAAGAACGCGAGCTCGAGGTCGTGGATCACCGTGGCTCCGTTCATGGCGAGCCCCGTGATCCACCCCTCTCTCATGAGCTGGATCAGCCCCGGCCCCATCCCGGTCTTGATCACATGAGCCCCGAGCAGGGCCAGGACTCCGTGGCCTCCGCGCCGGGCGGCCAGCACCCGGCCCACGAGCTCGCGCAGATCCCGCGCCGCCAGCTGATCCGGTAGCGAGCGCCAATACTCCGCGAAGGAGTCCGGATCGCCAGGGGGACGGTAGAGCGACGCCTGATCCACCTTGCTCGCGCGCGCCGCGACGGGATACGTCCGAACGCCGCGCAGGTCGGCCTCCCGGTATCTGGACACGGATCCACCCTCTCCTTCGGTTCGTGAAAACGTCGACTGGCCCCTCGCGACGAGATCTGGCGCCGGGATCAGGGTCGCACGTACTTCTCCAGAACCACCGCGATCGAGCCCACGGGGATCTTGCTCTTCATCTGCACCGGAATCCGGCGTTCATCGTCGGTCAGCCAGATCTTGAGACTTCCCTCGTTCTTGATGAAGTCTCCACTGCGTAACGTCGGCTCGACTACGATGCAGTCGAACGTCCCCGCGGGCACTTCGACCCGCTCCCGGCCGAGAACGTTGACCTTGATCGGATAGTTTTTGCGATCCGTGTGGCTGCTGAGATAGAACTCGTTCCCTTCGGTCAAGGGAAGCGTCCTTACGTAGTAGAATGCCGAGAGGACATCGTGTGAATTGGGAGTCATGTCACAGACTTGACCGTCGTGGTAGTACGCCTTACCGGCCGCGTGGTCCTTTCGCACGATCTGATCGCGCCGAAACGTTCCCTCCCGCAGGTGCTTCTTGAAGGCCCAGCTCTTGAGATCGTCCGCGTCCATGAAGCTCTCGAAGTGATCGCGAACGGGATAAACCTTGTCAAAGACTTGATTCGAGGTCGCCGTCGCCACGACTCGGTAGCACGGGTGATCCTCGAAAGTCTCCTTGGAGACGACCCGCATCGTCGCGGTGCCGGCCGGTACCACACCCCATTTCACCTGGAACTCCAGGTCCTCTCCGACCCGAATCGCGGGTTGCTGGCCCGCGTGTCGCTGGGCGCCGATTGCGGGGGAATCCGCCCCTCCTTCCGCCGGCTCCGCCTCGTCCGCCGCCCGCAGCGGCGAGAAAACGAGCGCCACCCCCGAGATCAGCGCACCCAGGACGAGGAGAACCTGTCGGGGGGTCGTCGCGAGCCTCCGTGCCTCGCGGGGGGTATTCGTCATGCTCCGGCTTCCCTCCCTTGCGGTCCATCGTCCCGACCCGACCCGGTGTGGCCGAAGCCACCGGCGCCGCGAGCCGTTTCATCGATTCGGCCCCACTCGATGCCCACCGCGGGAAGCCTTTGGAAAACGATCTGAGCAATCCTTGCACCATGCTCGACCACATAAGGTTCCGTTCCCAGGTTCACGAGGAGGATCTGCACCTCGCCCCGATAGTCGGAGTCGATCGTCCCCGGGCTGTTGAGGACCCCGACCCCGGAGCGAAGGGCCAAACCGCTCCTCGGTCGGATCGCCCCCTCCATTCCCGGAGGAATCGCCAGGGCCAGGCCCGTGGGAACCAGGCAGCGGCTACCGGGCTCGATCGCGAGCGGACGCTCCACGCAAGCGGTCAGATCCCAGCCGGCTGACCCAGCGGTCATCCGGACCGGGAGACTGGCGCCGGGGCGGACGCGCTCGCAACGAATCGTCTGGATGCCTTCCGTGTCCATCCGTCCTCCAGCGACTTGGGCGGGATCCCACCGTTCTTCCCGTCAGGGATGCGGTGCCGCGTCCCCAGCCGACTCAGAAATCGATGGTGCTCAACCCCGGCCGCGCACTTCCCGCAGGACCGAGCGTCACCAGGCTGTACCGCCGGGGGTCGAGCAGGCGCTGGGCGGCAGCCCGAACGTCATCCAGGTCGACCTTGAGCACGGCGTCCACGACCTTCCGCACGGGAACCTGGCGTCGATAGTACATCTCGTTGTTCGCGAGACGACTGATTCGATCGAACATGCTTTCGTACGAGAGAAAGAGGCTGGTGAGAATCTGCGCCTTCGCGCTTTCGAGCTCCCACTTCTTGACTCCCTGCTCTCGGACGCGTCGAAACTCGCGGCAGGTGAGGCCGAATGCTTTCTCGGTGTTTGCGGGGTCCACTCCCAGGAAGACGCCGAAGAGACCGGTGTCTTCCATCAGCTCCATGAACGAGTAAACGGTGTACGCCAATCCCGCGTCTTCGCGAATCCGTTGGAAGAGC
>JAGQHR010000259.1 GCA_020431745.1 Candidatus Eiseniibacteriota bacterium | reverse complement strand
TCCTCAACGAGAGCGACGCTCGTATGAGCAAGAGCGTCGAGAGCCTCAAGCACGACCTGCAGTCGCTGCGGACGGGCAAGGCGACGCCGGCGCTGCTGGAGTCCGTGCGGGTCGATGCCTATGGGTCCACCATGCCGCTGTCCCAGGTCGCGTCCATCACCGCCCCCCAGCCGCGCCTCCTGGTGGTGCAGCCGTGGGACAAGGGACTGCTCCAGGATGTGATGAAGGGGATCCAGAAGGCGGATCTGGGACTCAATCCGGCCGACGACGGCGAGCTCATCCGGGTGCCGATTCCGGCCCTCACCGAAGAGCGGCGCAAGGAGATGGTCAAGAAGGCGAAGAAGCAGGGGGAGGACGCGAAGGTCTCCATCCGCAACATTCGCCGGGACGCCAACGAAGAGATCAAGAAGCTGGAGAAGGACTCGGTTCTTTCCGAGGACGAGTCGCGGCGGCTCCAGGGCGAGATCCAGAAGATCACCGACAAGCACACCGCGCAGATCGACGAAGTGCTGACCAAGAAGGAGAAAGAGATCCTGGAGGTCTGAGCGCGGCTCGGGCCGGGATCCGCACCAGGCACGCACCTTGACAGGATTCGCCGCCCCGTGCGAGCGTGGCGCGCACGGGAGCCAGGCACGGAGAGCGGAGGACAGAGCGAGGCATGTCGCAGTCCGAGCTTTTGGTCGATCGCGAGAACTTGGTGGCGCGAGGCAATCTGCCCCGCCACGTCGCCATCATCATGGACGGCAACGGTCGCTGGGCGACCCGCCGCGGCCTTCCCCGGATTGCCGGACATCACGCCGGACGCCGCTCGGTCCGCGAGGTCGTCGAAGGATGCGGCGAGCTCGGGATCGAGTGCCTCACCCTCTTCACGTTTTCCAGCGAGAACTGGTCGCGTCCCAGCGCCGAGGTGAGCGCCCTCATGCGCTTCCTCCGTCAGGTCCTGCTGGAAGAAGTGCAGGAGCTCGCCGACAACAACGTCCGTCTCGAGACGATCGGGCGGCGGGGCGACCTCCCGCGGCAGGTGCGGCGCGAGCTGGAGAAGACGATGACTCGCCTGGCCGGCAACACCGGTCTGCGTCTCGTGCTGGCCCTCTCCTACGGTGGTCGCAGCGAGCTGGTCGATTGCTGTCGGGATCTCGCGCGCGAGGTTCGCGACGGGACCTTGGATCCGGAGAAGATCGACGAGGCGTTGGTGGAGCGGCATCTCTACACGGCCGGCATCCCGAATCCCGATCTGCTCATCCGCACCAGCGGCGAGATGCGGCTTTCGAACTTCCTGCTCTGGCAGCTCGCTTACGCGGAGATCTATGTCACCGACACCCTCTGGCCCGACTTCCGCAAGGGGGACCTCTTCCGGGCGATCTCCGAGTACCAGAACCGCGATCGACGCTTCGGCCGCATCGAGTAGTCGGTCTCCGATGACGGGCAGCCTCGGGCGACGCGCCCTCACGGTATTGCTGCTGGGGCCGGTCTTTCTCGGGCTGGTTCTGGCGGGACCGACCGTCTTTGCCTCGGGGCTGGCAATCCTCGTGGGGTTGGCCGCCTGGGAGCTCCACCGGATTCTCAAGAAGCTCGGCTACGGGACCGTGCCGGTGCTGCCGGTACTCGCGGTCGCGGTCTACGTCGCGAACCTGGCGGGGGTGCTGGGTCCCGGGGAGACGACTCTGGTCGCGGTCGGGTGGGGGAGTGCGCTCGGGGTGCTCTACATTCCTCCCTCCGTGAGGCGCACGCGGAGCGGGCTCGCCGTCGGCGTGGCCCAGCTTTGCGCGGCGGCCTATCTCGGAATCCTCCCGTCGTTCCTGGTCCGCTTGTACGAGTCCGGTTTCCGAGGAACCGCGCCGCCCGGAACCGGGGCCGACTGGCTCTTCCTCGCGGTATTCCTGATCTGGGCCTGCGACACCGGGGCCTACGTCGTGGGGAGTCTCTGGGGCCGCCATCATCTCTGGCCGGCCGTATCCCCGAAGAAGACGTGGGAAGGCTGGGTCGGGGGAGCGGTCGCCGCGATCACCGCCGCCGTGGGCCTGGGAGGAGTGCTGCAGAGCGGCCTCGCGATGCCGGCCGCGGTCGGATTGGGGTTCTGCGTTGCGGTCGTCGCCGCGTTGGGCGACCTGGTGGAGTCCCGGCTCAAGCGAAGCGCTTCGCTCAAGGACTCCGGATCGCTGCTGCCGGGCCACGGCGGGGTGCTGGATCGGTTCGACAGCCTGTTCTTTGCCGCACCGCTTTTCTACTACTACCTGTCCGCCTTCGGCCGGTAGTGTGAGGACGGATGGAGCACTCGAAGACCAATCCCGCCCAATCTCTTACCCGACCTCGGCAGATCGCGATTCTAGGATCCACCGGATCGATCGGATGCTCCGCGCTCGATGTGGTGTCCCGGCTTCCGGGGAAGCTCTCCGTCTTTGCGCTGACCGCGAATTCCAACGTCGATACGCTCGCCGAACAGACGCTGGCCTTCCGCCCGCAGGTGATCGCACTGGCGGACGCGAGTCAGGAGAGCGCGCTGCGGAGCCGGCTCGCGGGGCGTTGGAATGGGGAGATCCGGTTCGGGGCCGATGGCTCCGAGCGGATCGCGTCGCTGCCCGAAGTGGACCTGGTGCTGAATGGACTCGTCGGCGCAGCGGGCTTGCGTCCGTCCTGGAATGCGCTCTCCGCCGGAAAGCCGGTGGCTCTCGCGAACAAGGAGTCGCTGGTGATCGCGGGTGCGTGTCTCACGCGGGAAGCCCGGCGCACCGGTGCCGCGATTTTGCCGGTCGACAGCGAGCACAACGGGCTCTTCCAATTGCTGCAGGGCTCGCAGCCGTCGCAGATCGGCCGCCTGGTGCTCACCGCGTCGGGTGGGCCGTTCCGGCAGCGCGATCTCACGACGTTCGCGGCGATCACCCCGCGCGAGGCGCTCGCGCACCCGACCTGGAAGATGGGACCACGCATCACGGTCGACTCCGCGACCCTGCTCAACAAGGGCTTCGAGGTCATGGAAGCGCGGTGGTTGTTCGATCTCGCACCGGAGCAGATCGCGGTTTGGATCCATCCGCAATCGATCATCCACGGACTGGTCGAATGGGTCGACGGTTCGACCACGGCGCAGCTCTCGGTTCCCGACATGCGGATTCCGATCCAGCACGCGCTCTGCCATCCGGAGCGTTTCGATACCGGGCTGCCGCGGTGTGATCTCACGGCGCACGGCACCCTGGAGTTCGGGGCGCCGGATCCGCGTCGGTATCCCTGTCTGGGGTTGGCGCAACGCACGCTCGTCGAAGGCACGACGGCGCCGGCAGTGCTGAACGCGGCCGACGAGGTTTTGGTGGCTTCGTTCCTGTCCGGTGAGATCACGTTTCCCCAGATCGCCGAGTGCCTGGAGCGGGTCCTGGACGGGCGACCGGCGTCCTCCCGCGATGATCTGGAGGCGGTGCTCGAGGCGGACGCCTGGGCGCGACAGGCGGCGCGGGCGGTGCTCGCCCGATGCCGTTGACGTTCGAGGCCGCCGCGTCCATTCGCCCGCTTCCGCCCGCCGGATCCCGATCGCGCGCGCGTCTTTTGTCGGTGCTGGTCTGGTGCGCCGCGCTGGCCGTCCCGTCGGGTGCCGTCCTCGGGGCGGAAATCGGGATCGCACCGGAGATCGCCGAGATCCGGTTCGAGGGCAACGAAAACCTGGATGACGGAGCGCTCCGCGCGGTCATGCGTCTGCGCGAGCCGTCGATTCTCCATCCCCTGAGCACGCCCCGCTTTCCCGGCGCCGACTTCCTCGCCTCCGATCTCAACGAGATCGTCCAACGCTATCGCGACGAAGGATTTCCCTTCGCGCGCATCACGGACGCCCTCGTGCGCTACAACGAGGCGGGGGACAAGGTGACGATCGAAATCACGGTGGACGAAGGTCCCCTGATCCGCGTCGGCCGGGTGACGGTGCGGGGCGTTTCGCTGTCCGATCTGTCGGCGATTCGGGGCCGCATCCACTGGGAGCGCGGGGATCGACTCCGAGACGACAAGCTGGAGGCCACCCGGCAGGCCGTGGAAGGGTATTACAAAGATCGCGGGCACGCGCTGGTGCAGTCCGAGGAAGAGCTGCACTTCGCCGGGACCCGGGCCGACGTCATCTACCGGTGCGATCCGGGGCCGGAAGTCCGCATCGACTCGATCCGGGTCGAACCGCTGGTACGGACGCGGCAGGAGACGGTGATCCGCGAGCTGACGCTGAAACCGGGTGATCTCCTCACTCCCAAGGGTTTGTTGGAAAGCCGCCGGCGCCTGCTCGAGACCGGGATCTTTCACAGCGTGCGTGTACAACCGGAAGTCTCCGACTCGACGACCGGTCAGGCTTCGCTGCTGGTCACGGCCCGCGAACGCAAGAAGGGTTGGATCGGGGGAGGCGCGGGATTCTCCTCGGCTGATCAGCTGCGGTTCCTGGCGGAGTGGGGATTGCGCAATCTCGGCGGGCTGGGGAGGCGGCTGAGCTGGAACGGATCGCTCTACTACTCATTGGACCCGAACTTCCGGGGGCCGGGTGCGAGCTTCCAGGAAGGGCTTGCCCGGGTGGACTACCTGGAACCCCGCGTCTTTCACACACGCAATCGGGCCACCGTCTCCACCTACTTTCAGTGGTTGCAGGAAGAGTCCTTCCGCGAACGGATCCTGGGATACTCGTTCGGGCTCTCCCGCGAGATCTCGCTGGCGACGCGGCTCGCGACCTCGGTGGAAACGCGCGAGGTCTGGACCACCGAATCGGGGGTTCGTCCACGTCACACGACACGCTTCGTGCGGCTCGACGCCGTCAACGATCGCCGGGACAATCCCTTCAATGCCACGAGCGGACGCTATCTGCAGGGACAGCTCGAGTACGCGGGCGGCGTCCTCGGCGGAACCAACGAGTTCGGTCGTTCCAGCGTGGCCTGGCACGGCTACACCACCCCGCGGCGAGGCTGGGTCGTGGCGGCGCGTTTCCGCGTCGGGTACATCGAGCCCTTCAGCAACGGCATCGCTCTCAGCGCCGACAGCCCATCCACGCCGGAGAGCCTGCGCGTGGCCAGAGTTCCCTGGGAAGAACGCTTCCGGCTCGGCGGGAGCAACTCCATTCGCGGCTACACCGAGAACGAGGTCGGTCTGCTCAACGACAAGGACGAGCCGATCGGGGGACTCTCGATGCTGCTCGCCAACGTCGAGGTGCGCATCCCGCTGTTCTGGATCCTGCAGGCCGGTTTCTTCCTGGATGCAGGCAACGTTTGGGCCGAACCGGCCCGTTTCTCGATGAATCGCGTCGTGGACGGGCTCCTGGGTTCCGGCTACGACCCGCTCAATGTCTTCTACGGCGCCGGAGGCGGGCTGCGCTTCATCACTCCGGTCGGCCCCCTGCGCGCCGACTACGGATTCAAGCTCGGGAGCGGACACGTGCCCGGGCAGCCGTCGGGCGAGATCCACGTCGCGCTTGGGCAGGCGTTCTGACCGCGTCGCCCGACTCGGAGCAGCAGGGTTCTCGAGAGTCCGGTCCGGTTACCCGAGACGGGGCTCCGGATACCCCCGAACGCGCCCAGCGGCTACACTGCGGCTTTCGCGCAGGTTCGCTCTGACGGCGGCCCCGGGATGAGATAGCCAAGC
>JAGQHR010000025.1 GCA_020431745.1 Candidatus Eiseniibacteriota bacterium | reverse complement strand
TCCCGATCCGTTGGAGCGATCCCTACGGTTCGAGATGCGCTGAGCGCTTCCGCCGCGCGTCGTGCGGAACGATCAGCGCTTGAGGCTCGCCACGAGCTCGCCGATCCGTTGCCGGGTCGAGGCCGCGAACCACGCGTCGAGGAATCGATCATCGACGGGTTGGCGCTCGCGTCGTTCAAGGAGATCGGCCCGCACTAACCGTTTGAGGTCGCGGGCGGCTCTTCCTGTGGCCTGCGAGAAACGCTCGGATTCCGCCGTCGCGACCCCCACGAGATCGGCCGGAGCCGCCAACCGGTGGAGAATCGTGCGCCCTAGCGCCGCCTCCGGATCGAAGAGGTCGGCTGTGAGCACGATCTCCGGCATCCAGGCCGACCCACCCAACCCGGTTCGTACGATCGATGCGGCGATCTCCGGCAAGGGCAGGCCGAGCGCACCTTCTTTGAGACCGATCCCGTATGGTTTGCCGGTCGGTAGGGTCGTAGCCCCGATCCGATAGTCGCAGGCGAGCGCGAGAACGGCGCCGCCCGCCACGGCGTGCCCATTGACGACCGCGATCGTCGGCCGGTCGAGGCACGCGAAGCGCCCCAGAACCTCGTCGAATCGCAAGAGGAACCGTGCGAGACCCGTCCGATCGAGCTCGTAGAGCGTGGGAAGGTCCAGCCCAGCCGAAAAGACGTTCCCTTCACCCGTCACCAACACCGGCCGCGCAGGGCCATCCAGATCGATCGGCGGCAGGCCGTCCAAGGCATGATCGAGGCTGTCGAGAAAGTGCGGGCCTACGGCATTGGCCCGACCCAACCGCAAGTGCAGCCATTCACCGCCGGAAACGGACTCGATCACGATCGCGGACATCGCGCGTTCCTCCTCGTCTGACCAGGCAGCGACTCCCTCCGGGACGGCTCATCTTGCCAGGTCGGGACCGGAGCTGTCAGCAGCGTGATGGGAGCACGGATCGCTTCGGAAGGACGCCAGAAAAAAGGCCCGGGGCGGGCCTTTGCGGAGTGCGGAACGCGGGGGCGGTACCGCCCCCCCATGCCCGCCGGTCTTTCGAGGATCGCGGATCAGCTGTACGCCGCGAGGGTCTCGTTGACGCGATCGCGGGTCTTCTCGACGACCAGCCCGACCTTCGACGGGGCGATCCCCATTCGCCGGCACGGGCCCGGAAGAAGCTCGAGCGAGCCCGGATCTTCCATTTCCGTCTCCACCGCCCAGGCGATGGCATCCGCCAGGTAGACCATGTCGCAGATCGCCTGCACGTCGCGACGACCGGTCCAAGCCGAGCCGTCCACTTCGTCGGGATCGTGATGGAGCGTCACTCCCGCGACGATGAGCTCGGGCAGCTTCCAGTTCTGCACGATGAGCCCGCTGAGCTCCCCGTGATGAACGGTCAACACCTCGCGCTCGGCCATCATGGCCGAGAGGTGTCCGTCCTTCTCCGCTTCTTCCAGAACCTCACGGACATCGGGAGTCAGGAAGCGACCCAAGGCGAGCTTGCCGATGTCGCGCAATAGTGCCGCGGTGGCAGCCACGGGTGGCGCAGAGGTCGTGACGACGCGCGACCAGACATCGACGGCGATCGCTCCCGCCATCGAGCTCCGCCATAGCTTGCCTTCGGAGAGGCCGCACTCCGGTACGCTCTGCCGCAACCGCTTTTGCAGACTGGTCGCCGTCGCGAGGCTGAGGATCGATCCGTAGCCGAGGCGCGTCACGGCCGCCCGCACCGTCGTGATCGGATTGACCGCAGCCTGCGTCACCGAGTTTGCCGAACGGAGCAGATTGCCGGTCAGGACCTGGTCCAGCTCGATGACCCGGACGATCTCGATGACATCGCTGTCCACGTCCGTGACGAGCTGGGCGAGACGGGAAACGCTGGCAGGCAGCGGTTCCATGTCACCGGCAGCGTGAATGAGGGCATCCAGGTCGATCAAAGTTCCCTCCTGGAGGAACGCACCCGGGTGCGCCCCGCACTGGCCCCTACGCTTTTACTGGATCGGTAGGGCCTCACCGATGCTTCAGGATCATTTTTCCGCCCCCGCGAGGGGCTGCCGTCGTCGAGCCGTGTCATCCCGATACCACCTCGGAAGTCAGGCCGCCATCTTCGCCGGATTCGCATCCCGAACCCGGTAGCAGGACACTCCGTTGATCGTGATCCGCTCCCAGGAGTCGTCGATGTTGAGCGTCGTCTCCGCGGAGCCGAGAAAGAGCGTTCCGTCCGGCTTGAGCACGCGCTTGACCCGTCCCAGGATCTGGCGGCGCGTTTCCACGGAAAAGTAGATCAGGACGTTGCGCAGGAAAACCACGTCCATCATCGGGACATCCCGCCACTCCTGCGCCAGGTTCATTTGGCGGGCCGTGACCTTCGCCCGCAGCTCGTCCTTGATCTGCCAGTCCGGACCGACTTTGTTGAAGTACTTCACGAGAAGCAACGCCGGCAGGCCGCGGTTCACTTCGAGCTGGCTGAACGACCCTTTGGCGGTCCGATCGACCATTCCCTGGGCGAGATCCGTCGCCAGAAACTGAACGTTCCAGGTCAAGAGGCCGGGGAAGCTCTCGCGGAGAAGCATCCCGAGACTGTAGACCTCCTGCCCACTGGAGCAGGCGGCGCTCCAGATATTGATCGTGCGCGAGGCCTCGCGCGCTTTCATGAGGTCCGGAATGATCGTCGACTTCATGGCCTCGAAGGGGGAGCTGTCCCGGAAGAACGAGGTCTCGTTCGTCGTCATCGCCTCGATGCACTTCGTCACCAGGGCGGGCGCGCCCTTCCGGAGCGCTGCGATCATGTCGGCGAGGGTCTCGAACCCCTCGCGCTTGGCGACCGGAATGAGCCTCGCTTCCACGAGGTATTCCTTGTTCGCCTCCAGCACGATGGCCGATCGATCGCAGACCAGCGACTGCATGAATTCGTAGTCGCTCGCAGAGAGCGTCATCTCGTGGTCCTTCGCTTCGGCAAACGCCGAGGTTGTGGGCCTGATCGTCCTATGATCGGAGGTCACGGGCTAGGCCGCGGCCTTCTGCATATGGCGCGCGATTTCCGGCGCCAGCTGATCGAGCGGAAGCACCCGCGAGGCGACTCCGCCTCGTGCGACCGCTCCCGGCATTCCCCAAACGACGCAGGACTCTTCATCCTGTGCCCAAATCTCACCGCCGGCGTCCCGAATCGCCTCGCCACCCAAGAGCCCGTCCTGCCCCATCCCGGTCAGCACCACGGCCAGCACGTTCCTCCCGTAGGCCGCCGCGACGGAACGGAAGAGCACGTCGACCGCCGGACGGCAGGAGTTTTCGGGGGGGCCTTGCTGGAGGTGCGTGACCACCCGTCCGTCCGGTCGTCGCCGGAGCTCGAGATGGAAGTCTCCCGGCGCAATCCAGGCTTTGCCCGCTTCCAGGAACTCACCTTCCTGCGCCTCTCGTACGTCGAGCGGACCCTTGTCCTTGAGGCGTTCGGCCAGCAACCGGGTGAAGAGCGCCGGCATGTGCTGCACGATCACGATCGGAACCGGAAAGTCCGCGGGCAACGACGGGAGCAGAGCCGCCAGCGCGTTCGGCCCACCCGTCGAGGAGCCGATCGCCAGAATCTCCGGCCGGAGGTCGGGATTGGTCCGCCGCAGACTGACGGGAGCGGGCGTCGCGGGCACGACCGGGCGCGACGGGGCCGCCTTGGCCGCCGGCTTGGGTCGAGCGGGCGCCGCCGACCCTCCGCCGAGCTTGTGCGCGCACAGAGATTTCACCTTGGGGATCATCTCTTCGCGAATCCGCTGCATGGCGGCCTGCACGGAGCCGACATTGGCGGGCTTGGTGACGTAGTCGCTCGCTCCCGCGGCCAGTCCGTCCAACGTCGCGGCGGCACCGCGCTCCGTCAGGGTACTGAACAGAAGGACCGGCAGATCCGGATAGAGACGGCGGATCTCGCGCAGGGTGGCGATCCCGTCCATCTCCGGCATCTCGAGATCGAGCGTGACGATGTCGGGCTGGACCTGCGGAATCTTCTGCAGACCGATGCGACCGTTGGCCGCGATCCCCGCGAGCTCGATGTCCGGATCGGAGGTCAGCACGTCCGAAAGGATGCGCCGAACGACCACCGAGTCATCCACGATCAGAATCCGGATGGACATGCTAGGCTGCCTTCAGCCCCATCATCTGGAGCTTTTCTGCGATCATTTCCTTGGTGAACGGCTTCATGAGGTACTCGTTGGCACCGGCCATGAGAGCCTTCACGACGGCTTCCTGCTCCCCTTCGGTGGTCACCATCATGACCGGAACGTCGGCCAGCGCCGGGTTCTTGCGCATCTCGATCAGACATTCATAGCCGTTCATCACGGGCATGTTCCAATCGAGGAGCACGAAGCCGGGGAGCCCGTTCTCCTGCCTCATCTTGTTCAAGGCGTCCTGGCCATCGCTCGCCTCGGTCACGGTGTACCCGAGCTCTCCCAGGATCCCGCGCAAGATCACACGCATCGTGCGCGAATCATCGACAACCAGCGCTTGCAAGACGTTTCCTCCTCATCCGGAGCCGAGTCCCCGCGAGATCGCGCGGCCCGGCCTCCCATCGGCCTGACCCGTCGAACGGTCCACTGCTGCGATCGCTTCGATCTCAGTAGCGGAACTGTCCGACCTGAGTCTGCAGCTCGGCAGCCATCTTCGCCAGGTCGGAAGCCGCGCTCTGCGTTTCCGCTGCGCCTCCCGCCGTCGACTGCGCCGCCTGTGCGACTCCGGTGATGTTCTGCGCGATCTCGGAGGTACCCTTGGCCGCCTCCGCGACGTTGCGTCCGATCTCGTTGGTGGTCGCAGTCTGCTCTTCCACCGCACTCGCGATGGTGTTCTGAATGTCGTTGATCTGGTTGATGATCGAGCTGATGGAGCCGATCGCGTCAACCGCGCCCTTGGTGTCGAGCTGGATCGCTTCGATCTTCTGACTGATGTCCTCGGTCGCCTTAGCGGTTTCCTTGGCCAGCTCCTTCACCTCGTTGGCCACGACCGCGAAGCCTTTGCCCGCTTCCCCGGCCCGCGCCGCTTCGATGGTGGCGTTGAGGGCGAGCAGGTTCGTCTGCTGCGCAATCGAGGTGATGACCTTGATGACCTTGCCGATCTCGGCGGAGGACTCGCCCAGCTTGGCGACGCCGACGGTGGCTGACTCCGCGACCTTGACCGCGTTGGTCGCGACCTTGGCCGCTTCGTTGGCGTTGGTCGCGATCTCCCGGATGCTCGCGGACATCTCTTCCGTGCCGGCCGCAACCGTCTGCACGCTCTTGGCGACCTGCTCGGCGGCGGCGGACACCACCATCGACTGCGCCGAGGTCTCCTCGGCGTTCGCTCCCATCTGCTGGCTGTTGGCGGTGAGCTCCTCGGAGGCGCTGGCCAGGCTGTGCGCGGTCGCGGTGATCGACTGGATCGCGTTCACCTCGGTCGTCGTCTCCGTCGCATACTTCACGACCTTGAAGGGCTTCCCGTTGAGGTCGAGGATCGGATTGTAGGAGGCCTGGATCCAGACCTCCTGGCCGCCCTTGCCGATCCGCTTGAAGTTGCCGGCCTGGTACTCGCCTCGGTTGAGCGCGGCCCAGAAGTCGCGGTAGTCCGAGCTCTTCCCGAACGACTCCTCGACGAACATCCGGTGGTGCTTGCCCTGGATCTCGCTGAGCTGATAGCCCATCGCGCCGCAGAAGTTTTCGTTGGCGACGCGGATCGTCCCGTCCATGTCGAACTCGATGACAGCCTGCGACTTTCCGATGGCGGAGATCTGACCCGCGAAGTCGGCATTGCGGAGCTTCTGCTCCGTCACGTCGACGGCAAACTTGACGACCTTGTACGGACGCCCGGCCGCGTCGAAGATCGGGTTGTAGGAGGCTTGGATCCAGATCTCCCGCCCCCCCTTGCCGACACGCTTGAACTCGCCGGCCTGGTACTCGCCACGACCCAGCTTCTCCCAGAACTGCCGGTACGACGCCGAGTCGCCCTCACCCTTGGGCATGAAGACCCGGTGGTGTTGGCCTTTGATCTCGCTCAGCTGGTATCCCATCGCGTTGCAGAAGTTTTCGTTCGCATGCAGGATGGTGCCGTCGAGATTGAACTCGATCACGGCCTGCGAACGGTGGATCGCGTTGACCTGACCTTCATAGTCCGCGTTGCGCAAGGTCTGCTCGGTGATGTCGGTGGCGAACTTCACGACCTTGAAGGGTCTGCCGTCGTTGTCGAGGATCGGATTGTAGGAGGCCTGGATCCAGACCTCCTTCCCGCCCTTGCCGATGCGGCGGAAGAGCGCGGACTGATACTCGCCACGTCGGAGCTGCGCCCAGAACTCGCGGTAGGCGGCGCTGGAACGGGTCTCCTCATCGACGAACATGCTGTGGTTCTTCCCCTGGATCTCCGACAGGGAGTAACCCATGGCCTGGCAGAAGTTGTCGTTTGCCGTGATGACCGTGCCGTCCAGCTCGAATTCGATGACCGCCTGTGACTTGTGAATCGCCGCGACCTGTCCCGCGTAGTCGAGGAGCTGCCGATCCGCCTCCGGCGCCGAGCTACCCTTACCGTTGGTCGTCTCCGCTTCCATCAACTGCAACCGCGCATTGCTCATTCCGACTGCCTACCTTTCCAGCGTTTGCCTGGCCGGCGCAGAGCGTCGGCGTCTCGTGCTCGTCTGGGAGCGGGGTCGGCCACCCTCTCCAATGTCGTTCCGCGCGTCGGGCCCCGTCCTGATGCGGGACCGGCGTCGTCCTAGTCCTCCACTGCGGCCCCAACCAACCGACCCGTATCGCAAGCTCGCTCGGTGTCGAGGGCCAGGAGCAGTCCATCGTTCAACTTGTAGACGCCGCGAATGAGCTCGCGGGCCTCTCCGTCGATCGTCTGGGGCGGCGACTCCAAGGCGTCGTCGCCGACATCGAAGACATCCCCGATCTCGTCGACCAGAAAGCTGACCGCGCCGTCGTCGGTTCGGATGATGACGTTCATCGGCAGCTGATTCGGGCGGCGGGACGCCATCCCGAAGCGCGCCCGGAGATCGATCGCCGTCACGATCTGCCCTCGCAGATTGATCAGGCCGTTGACCGCCCCCGGGGCCAGCGGTACGCGGGTCATCTCCTGGAACCGGATCACTTCCTGCACGTGCAGGACCTCGACCCCGAAGAGATGGCCATCCAGCTTGAAGGTGCAGAATTGCTGACTCACGAGTCCTCCTCGAGCCTGGCGGCCGGCGCTGCGGATCGCCGCCGGCCGGCCCACCTATCTCCCGTCTCCCGCTCTGCTCAGGCCGCGACCGCTTCGAAGAAGGACGGGTCTGCCTTGCAGATCAGTCCACGCACGTCGAGCACGTCGGTGACGCGCCCCTGGATGATGGCCGATCCCAAGACGCCCGACCGACCGGAGCGCCGCTGCAGCACGACCGACTCCTCGACGATGTCGATGATCCGATCGACGACCAATCCGACGCTCCGATCGTCCTCCGAGTACACGACGACCGGCATCGGGTCGGCCTCGTGGCTGGACCCGGACTCCGGCAGGACGGAGGACAGCCGCAGCAGCGGCAGGATGTTGCCGCGGTACTGCACGACCTCGTCCCGGCCTGTCCGCTCGATGGTCGAGCCGGAGAACTCTTCCAACCGAGCCACCGCCGAGAGGGGGATCGCCATCCGCCCATGTTCGCCGACCCCGACGAGGAGCAAGGTCTGCTTGTCCACCTCCTCGCCGTGAACCTGCGGCTTGCTGTCCACGAGCGTGCGGTCCCGCACTTGCGAAACGACTCCGGAGCGCTGGGCCATCCCGAGGATGTCGAGGATGAGCGCGACCCGGCCGTCTCCCATGATCGTCGCGCCGGCGAAGACGGAAAGACCCTTGAGCTGCTTCGAGAGCGGCTTGACGACGATCTCCTCGGTATCGTTGATCTCGTCGACGACGAGCCCGAAATGTCGGTCATCCGCCGAGAGGACCACGATGTTGAGCGAGCTGGCCGTCTCGAGGTACGACTGCAGCGCCCCGATCTGCTCGGCGGCGACTTCGGCCAGGGACTCGATCTCCACCAGCGAGTGCGACTCCACCTTGCCACCGGCCTGCGTGATCTTGGAGACCCCTTCGAAGAAGGCATCGCAAGCGGACCGGAGGAGCTCCACCGTCGGCAGGGCGTTGAGGTCGTCGTTGCACGAGCTCAACCAACGGCCCAACGTCGTCTCCGCCGGCGGCGGCAGGTCCGCGGGGGCGTTCGCCCCATGGCCCTTGATCGCTTCGCGCGCCCGGGCCAACCAGCCCCGGAGCTCGGCGCGGGCGGCTTCGAAATCGAGGAGGCTGGCCACGCTCGAGCCGGGCCCGCCCAGCTGGAGCTGCTCGTTGAGGAAGACCAGCGGCAGGAGGTTTCCGCGCAGCCGGTAGACCGGCGCGCCGTGGATCCACTCGATTCCCTTGCGAGCCTGCGCTCCTTCCAACCGCACGAGCTCCAACAGGCTCACCTGCGGAATCGCGAATCGATCGCCACCGGTGGTGACGATGAGCGCGGGGATGATCGCGAGGGTAAGCGGAATCTTGATCTTGAGGGTGGTTCCCTCGCCCGGGCGGGACTGCAGATCGACGGTCCCGCCGATCTTTTCGATGTTGGTCTTCACCACATCCATGCCGACACCACGGCCGGACACGTTCGTGACCTTGGCCGCGGTCGAGAAGCCGGGAAGGAAGATGAGGTTGACCAGCTCCCGGTCGCTCATCCGGCCGGCCTGCTCGGCGGTAAGGAGGCCGCGACTGATCGCCTTCTCCTTGATTTTCGCCGCATCGAGGCCCTTGCCATCGTCGACGATCTCGATGTTGACCTGACCGCCTTCGTGGTACGCCCGCAGAAGGAGGAGACCTTCCTCTTCCTTCCCCGAGAGCAAGCGCTGGTGGGGCGATTCGATGCCGTGATCGACCGCGTTGCGAACGATGTGGGTCAGCGGGTCCTTGATCGACTCGATGATGGTCTTGTCGAGCTCGGTATCCTTGCCCTCCATCTCGATCCGGACCTTCTTCTCACAGGTCGAAGCCAGATCGCGCACGACGCGCGGGAACTTCGCCCAGACGTTCCCGATCGGCTGCATGCGGGTCTTCATGACCCCCTCCTGCAGCTCGGTCGTGATGAGGTTGAGACGCTGGGTCGTGGCCAGGAACCCCGTGTCCTCCGTGCCCGAGGACCATTGGAGGATCTGGTTGCGCGCCAATACCAGCTCGCCGACCAGGTTCATCAGGCGATCGAGCAGTCCGACGTCGACGCGAATGTTGCTGTCGCTGACGCTGCCCCGATGGGTGGCCGAATCGGTCGCGGGACCGGACTCGCCCAAGTCGGTCGCCGACGGCTTCGCCATCGAGGTCGCCGACGCGAGAGCCAGGTCTTCGGACTCCTCGTGGTCGTCCGACTCGTGGTCGTCCACCACCATCGCGGCGGGAGGAGCTGCGGCCGGCGCCGACGAACCATCCTCGGTCAACGCAGTCAGAGACTTGATCAGGTCGTCATAGACCCCGTCGCCCTCCTGCCCCGACTCCTCGATGTTCGCGAGGATCCCGCGCACCGCGTCGACCATCGTCAGGAGCGCACTCGTGCGGTCCGGGGTCAGGACGAGCAGGCCGTCGCGCAGCCGCGACAGAAGGTTCTCCCCCACGTGCGTGACCGACTCCAGCTTGGAGAAAGCGAGGAAGCCGGACGTGCCCTTGATCGTGTGAATGGTGCGGAAGATGCTCGCGAGAGTCTCCTTCTCGGAGGGATCCCGTTCGAGCGCAACCAGATCCCGATCGAGCTGATCGAGGTTCTCATAGCTCTCGATGAGGAACTCGCTTACGACGTCAGATAGATCGCTCATGACTCTCCCTTCCCGTCCCTACCGAGAATCGAGGCCATCTTCTCTGGACCCGAGGACGGGAGCGTCCGGTTACGGGTCCGCGTGCCCTGGCAAATCGAAAGGTGGCCCGGAGCCGGCCTGACGGCGGCTCCGGGCGCGTCCCGATGCTTCCTAGTACCTGAAGCGAGAAACGAGCTTCTGAAGCTCCGTGGCCATCTTGGCCAGCTCCTGGGAAGCACGCTGCGTGTCTTCCGCTCCCTCGCTGGTGCTGCGAGCCGCCTGGGCGACTCCCGTGATGTTCTGCGCGATCTCCGAGCTGCCGCGGGCCGCCTCGCTCACGCTGCGCGTGATCTCGTTCGTCGTCGCGGTCTGCTCCTCCACCGCGCTCGCGATGGTGCTGGAGATGTCGTTGATCTGGTTGATGATCTCGCTGATCTGATGGATCGCCTCGACGGCGCCGCCGGTGTCGGTCTGGATCGCCTCGATCTTCTGACTGATGTCCTCGGTCGCCTTGGCGGTCTCCTTGGCGAGCTCCTTCACCTCGTTGGCCACGACCGCGAAGCCCTTGCCCGCTTCGCCGGCCCGAGCCGCCTCGATGGTGGCGTTGAGCGCGAGCAGGTTCGTCTGCTGCGCGATCGAGGTGATGACCTTGATGACCTGACCGATCTCGGCAGAAGACTCGCCGAGCTTGGCCACCGTCGCGTTGGTACCGTCCGCGATCTTGACCGCGTTGGTCGCAACCTTGGCCGCCTCGTGCGAGTTCTTGGCGATCTCACGGATCGAGGCGCTCATCTCCTCGGCGCCGGTCGCCACCGACTGGACGTTCTGGCTGACCTGGTCGGAGGTTTGCGACACGACATTGGCCTGGGCTGCGGTCTCCGTCGCGTTGCCACCCATCTGCTGGCTGACCGCGGTGAGCTCCTCGGAAGCGCTGGCCAGAGCCTGCGCGTTTTGGGAGATCGCACCCATGCTGGTCCGGAGATCGTTGAGGAGCCGGGTCAGGCCCGCCGCCATCTGTCCGATCGCGTCGCTGCCCGAAACAGAGATCGTCTGCGTGAGATCGCCGTCGGCGGCCGCGCTCACGACCCGCAAGATGTCATCCACCTTCTCGCGGAGCTCGGCGGCCTGCTTCTGCTCGCGGTCCCGGGCCTCCTCCACCGCACGCTCGGTGGCGAGCTTCTCAGTGATGACCTCCCAGGTCACCATCGGCCCCATGTACTCGCCGTGGTCCTCGCGAATCGCGCTCACCAAGAGACTCAAGGTCTCGGGGCCGACCTGGATGTTGGCGCGATGGGGCAGGTTCTTCGGATCGGCCAGCATCTTGCGCTGGTGCGCCGGGTTTTTGTGGAAGATGTCGATCGACTGCCCGACCATCTCGTCCACGCTCACCGGGAGATACTCCTGCAGCGTGCGGAGCGTCTCGACCGAGGCGGGGTTGAGATAGACGATGTTCAAATCGCGATCCGCCGCAATGACGTTGATGGGCGCGGAATCGAGCATCGACCGGGCCGGTCCCGTCAATCCGCTGCCGAAAGCATTCACGTCATCGGCGATTTGCCTCACCGCCGCACCCTGGAAACGACCGTTCGACATACCTGACTCCTCCGTGTTCGTGTTCACGATCTCGTCTGCGAGCGGCGCGACCGCTCCGATGATCTCGTCGATGAGAGATTGCGGAACCTGCAGCTCGCGCAGTGTCGCCACGAGGTGAGCCGCGACCTTGTCGAAATGCCGGCGCTCGATGGGAAGCGAAGCATGAGCCGACTTCATGTCCCGTCCCTTGTAGACGGGGGGACCGCCCAACGCCTGCATGAAGAAGGTCGTTTGACGGGATTTGAGGCGATCCATGTTGGTGTTCTGGAAGAAGGGAGCGAGGTCCGGATCGGCCAGGACTTTCACGTAGAATCGGTTGACGGTTTCCTTGATCGCCGGAATACCGCCGATCTGTTCGAAAATGCTGACGGGCTGGTCAGCCCTGACCGCAGACGACTTCGTCATCCTCGCCTCCTCGAAAAACACCGTTCTGCAAGCGCGAAAACCGACTCGCCCGGGCGTCGCAGCGGATGCCGGAACGGCCCGAGTGGTGCCCTGCTCCACCGGGGTTATCGATGGCAGGCGGGCTCCATCTTTAGAGATTCCACGGAGATTCCGCCGATGGGGGCTCGAAGACGACGGGAACGGCCCCGGTCACCGGGAGCGCGCCGGCCAGCGCGAAAGCCGGAACGGCGAGATCCATGGAGGTGGGCGGAATGGGGGAGGACCTGGATGCGCGGACGGGGCAACACGCGTCCGGCCAATCCAATGAAGCAGCTTCCCCTTAGGGGTGTGTCCCCAGCACGTGGAGGCCGACGGTCTCGAGCTGGGAACTCGCAACGGGTCGCGCGACGAGTCTGCCGGTGCCTGGAGAACGGCACCGGCAGACCCACGCGGATTCGTCGGATTCAGCGAATCGCGACGATCTGACCGGCCAGATGTGCTCCCCGGGGCGTGTGGAGGCTGAGAAAGTACTGCCCCGGAGCGACTTCGCGGCCTGCCTGGTCCCGGCCGTCCCAGTGGAGGACCGGATTCTTCGGATCGAACGAGGAGGCCTCGATCACGCGGACGACCCGCCCGTCCGGCCCGACGATGTCGATGCGGGTCGGCTCGAGGATGTTCCGAAGGAGCAGGTCGGCGCCATCCCCGATCCGCATGGGCTGCGGCCGGACCGTCACCGCCGCGGAGGGCAGGTTCGAATGCTCGCCCGATCCCGCAGGCACCCCGGACTGATAGAAGATGTAAAGCAGGTCGGAGTTCTCATCGACGATCGAGATGTCGAGATCACCATCGCCATCCAGATCGCTCGCCCAAGGATAGGACCCCGTCAGATTGACGTCGAAGGTGTGCGCGAGCGCGAGCGAGCCCGTTCCGTCGTTGAGGAAGAGGTTCGCGGTGCCCGCGTTGAAGTTCGCCGAGATCGCGTCGATGTCGTGGTCGCCGTCGATGTCGACGGCATGGCAGCCCAAGGGGAAGGCGTCGGTCGCCGCGAAGGTGCGGGTCGGGAAAGCGCCCGTTCCGTCGTTGCGCAGGACCGAGATCTGGTTTCCGAACGAGAGCACGGTCAGGAGGTCGCAGTCCCCGTCACCGTCGTAGTCGTTCGCGACCATGTCCCAGGGGCCATTGCCAGTGGCGTAGCTTCCGAGGGTGGAGAAGCCCCCGGTTCCATCGTTGAGCAGAATCGTGACTCGATCCGCGTCCTGGCATCCGACGGCGATGTCGAGATGCCCGTCCAAGTTGTAGTCCTCGGCCTGGATCGTGAACGGACCGGTCGCGACGTTGCCATAGGACTGGCCGGTCCCGAATCCTCCGGCGCCCCCATTGTAGAAGAAGAAGACCTGGTTGGTTCCGCGCGAGGTCGTGCAGAGATCCACGTCCAGATCTCCGTCGAAGTCTCCCCCGTGGACCTGGCGACAGGTCGCCCCGGAGGCGTAGGTGACCGCGTTCATGAAAGTGCCGTCCCCGTTGTTGCGGAGGACCGACATCGTCCCGGAGACGATGTCCGCCGTCGCGAGGTCGAGGTCTCCATCGTTGTCCAGATCCTCCGCGAAGATCGAGGAGGGACGCGTGCCGACCCCGTATTCGTTGTGGACCGCTCCGATGCTGCCTCCCTGATTGAGAAAGATCGAAACGTCGTTGGTCCCTTCGTTGGGCACCGCGAGATCGGGCAGACCATCCTCGTTCATGTCACCGCCATGGATGAAGTACGGGATGATCGAGGCATCGAAGACTTCGGGCGCATCCCAGCTCCCGGACCCGGCCGGAACGGCGATCGTGAACGTGAAGTAGTAGCCGCCGGTGA
>JAGQHR010000258.1 GCA_020431745.1 Candidatus Eiseniibacteriota bacterium | reverse complement strand
AACGCCGGGGCGGCGACCAGGAGCGCGAGCAATGCGAAAAAGGGCCTGCTCAGGCGCGGCATGCGAATCATGCGAAATCGTCTCCTCTGCAACCCCGAATACCGAGCCACCCTCACGACCGCTCACCCAACAACATCGTGAGGACCGCACCCGAGAACGACCAGAAGCTGAGGTTCCGGAGGGTCCGCGTGCCGTCGAACCGCAGCAGATCGACGCGTTGAATGTCCGTGCGATCGAGGCGGATCTCCGGCTGGTCGTCGCTCACGGAGACGCGGCTGTCCGAGAGACGGGAGCTGACCTCCTCGACCGAGCCGGCGCTCTGGACCAGAACCAGGTCCGAGAGCACGATCGAATCCTCGGAGACCGAACGCACCCGCGCCCGGTAGACGCTGCCCTGGTCGACGTAACGGACACCAGACGCGGTGTCGATGCGACCTTGGACCTCGCGGTCTCCGGCGAAGGTGAGGACGACTTTCTGCTGCGCTTCGAAGGCCCCGTCGGGAACCTCCACTCGCTTGGCACAGCCGGTCAGGGAGACCACGAACGAAACGAGCACCGCGGCCGCAACAGGGCCGCGTATACGCAGGAACATGAAGATCACTCCAGGTGACTCCGGGAGGTCGTCAGGTAGGTCGCCCGAGTGGAGATCCCCACCACCCGCACCCTTCGTCCGACCGGAAACGACTCTCCGGCCACAGGTTCTCCCACCCCGGTTCGCGTGGACTATAGGAGAGGCACCTCAGAGCGTCAAGTATCGCCCCGGCCGTCGCGGCCGGGGCGTCCGCGGCCACGCGCGGGCCGGCGGTTCGGGTGGCGCAGGCGGTTCAGGCCTCTCAGGCGGCCGCTTCGGTGGGCAGATCGTCGTCCAGATAGACCCGGCTGAGGATCTCGTCCACGGAAACCCCGTGGTCGAGTGGATGGCAACCCGCACGAATCCGATATCGGGGATCGACCTCCGGACCATCGTCGAGCGAACGATCCTCGGCGGGACGGAGACGCCCGTCCGGGCCCTCGGTGAGCACGCGGACCCGCGGTCGATCGACCTGTCGGGGATTGGCCGCCGGCTCGAGCACGACACCCAGCTCCCCGCTCTCCAATCGGACCATCGATCCCACGGGGTAGAGTCCGGTCAGGCCCACGAAGACGCGCAGGAGGTCGGGATCGAACATCCGTCCCGAGTTCTCCATCATGTAGCGGATGACGCTGTCGGGAGTGAAGGGCCGCTCCATGTAGATCCGGCTCGCGGTCATCGCGTCGAAGCAGTCGCACAGCGTCACGATCCGGGAAAAGAGCCCCTGCTGCCAGTCGTCCCCGAGCTTGGGATATCCCGATCCGTCGAATCGCAGATGATGCTCGGCGCTCACCAGCATGACCCGGATCGCGAGATCGCTCATCCCGCCGTACTGGAGGAGCTCGCGCGCACCCGAGAGCGGATGGCGATGCATGATCTTCCACTCGTTGGCATCGAAGCGGCCGGGCTTCCAAAGCACCCGCTTGGGAATGCGGGTCTTGCCCATGTCGTGGAACATGGCCGCGACTCCGAGCTGGCTGAGCTCGGCCCGGGGCAGTCCGAGGCGCTGACCGAGCGCCATCGAGAGCACCGCGACGTGCACCGAATGCTGGAAGGTATAGGCGTCGAAGTTGTGCATCGCCGCAAGCCCGAGCAGAGAGAACTCCTGTTCCACCAGGGTGTCGATCATCTCGTGCACCACGGCCCGCGCTTTGCGCAGCTCCGGAATCTTGTGGACATGGCTCTGCCGGAAGATGAGACGCGCCGCCTGGAGCGCGCGGAAAAAGGTCCGCCGCGCCGAATTCCGTCGGTCGCCCTCATCCTCGGTCGCCTGCGGGTCATAGGGATGCGCCGTAACGCCGGGAACCAGTTCGAGCGGCGTGGTCAAACCGGTGCCGGTCCCGTCCTCCCCGTCGGATTCCTCCGTCATGATCCCGCTCTCCGCGAGGGCGCCGTCGAGCCGCGGATAGAGATCGAGAAACGCGATCAGTTGATCCCGGCCCAAGTAGGAATCGATTTCGAGAGCACCGATGCCCAGGCGGTCGAGATCGGACCAGAGCGTGCGCACCTGCAGGCGCACATCGGGCGTCGGCCGCACGCAGACCCGATTGATGACCAGATGCGGTCCACTGCGCTGAATCCGCGACCTGGTCCCGGCCTGCTTGAGCGTCTCCTCCAGCCGGGCAACGGCCTCCAGACAACGGGGATCCTGCGCCCCCCGCAGGCGGAACGTGTGCAGCGCGGCGAAGAGATCCCGCAGCAGCTGGAGCGGAAGCTCCTCGCGTGAGATCGCCGCCTTGAGGTCGAAACCCGTGCTCATGCCGCAGCCTCCGATCCGTCCGCACCGGAGTGTCGAAGTTGAGATTCGAAGCGCCGCAGCAGATCGGGCCGTTTGCGCTTCCAGCGCGCCTCCAAAGCGGGACGCACGCGCTCTCCGATGTTGCCCAACGCTTCGAGCGCCGCTTCTCCGCGCTCGGTTTTTTCGCGCGAACGCCAGAGGCTGCGGTACTCCGCGAGACGGGCCAACACCGGCACCACCTCGTCAGGGGCGACCTGACCCGCGGCGAGGAAGACCGCGCGCTTCTCCGAAAGCCCGCGATGGCTGAACTCGCGCGCGACGACCACACGGAGGAGCAGCTCCAGCGCCTTGCTGCCGCCGACCCGCCCGAGGCTCTCGGCTGCGGCGACCCGTACCGTGCTCTCCGGATCGACCAAAGCCTCGCCGAGCGCCCCCAGCGCGGGTCCGCCCTGCGCACCGCCCAGCGCCCGGGCGGCCAGCTCCCGCAGCGCGGGTTCCGGGTCTTTCAGGAGATCGCGAATCTTGCGGGAGCCGGCCTCGTCCAAAGGACCGTCCTGCTCCAGGGCGAACCGCTGCACCGGACGGCGCGCATCCTCCAGGCAGGCGCGGCGCGCGTCGACGTCGGCGCGGAGCCGTTGACGCACTTTCTCCAACGCCTCGGGATTGGGCTCGGCCCGTTCGTCCATCAACAGGCTGGTGACCTCGGCAAAGACCGCATGCGGGATCCGCTCGAGGAAGGCCAGCGCGGCGGCGCGATCCCCTTCGTGGGAATGCGCGCCGAGCTCGGCGGCCCGCACATAGACCGCCGGCTCCTCGAAGAACCGTCTGGTCGCACGCAGCGCGAGCCGGGTGGGCTCGAGGTCGGGTTCCGCGCCGCTCAATCCGCTCTCGATCCGACGCAGGATCTCGAACCGCCCCGCCGCGACCAACGCCTCCAGGTACTCGCGCAGGACCCGTTGCACGCGCGGCACCTCGGTGGGGTCCGATTCCGAGCGGAGAATCTCCAGGAGGAGACGCCCGTACTTGTAGGGAATCTCCTCTTCCACTTCATGCCGGTAGCTCGCAAGCAAACCCAGCCGCTCGGGCTCGCTGAGCGGTATCCAGGTGCTGTCCGATTCCGGGTCGATGGTGATGTCGTCGTCATCGATGTATTCGCGGAGCGGCTTCTCCCCCTCCTGCGGATCTTCCGGCTCCTCCTCCTCTCCCTCGGCGGTCGGCAGCAAGGGATCGGAGTCGTAAAGCAGATAGCTGACGTGGAGGAGGTCCCCTTCCCAGAGCAGGATCGAGAGGTCCTCGTCCACGGGATCGAGCACGCCCTGCTTCGCCCGGGCGAGGATGTCGAGGAGGCGGGCAATCTCGACCGCGGTCAGCCCGGGCAGGAAGCGGAGTTCCCGGACTCCGAGCTCGAAGAGCTGCTGAGCCAGCGGCTCTCCCCCGTCATCCGGCTCGGAGGGGAGAACCTGACCGTCGAGAAACGCCCCTTCTTCGAGAAAAGCCAGGGAGATGCCGTCGGCCCGTCCCTCCAGAGCCTCGGCGAACCGCTCGGCGAGGCGCTCCGAAGCGTCGACACGAACCCGACTCCCCTCGGGATAGAGCTGGTGAGCGCGCAAAGCGCGCCGGAATGAGCGAAAGAGATCCGCGGGATCCATCCTACGACTCCAGGCAGCAGTTTCAGGGTCTCTCCGGATGGTATCGGCGGGAGGGAGGGAGTTCTTGCGGGATCGCGACATCGGATTGGGAGCCGGGGGGATCCGCCCCCGTACAGGCGAGGCCGCCGGCTAGGAACGGTCCGGCGGATCCCCGAGGCGGCCACGAAGGACCTCCGCGATCACCCGTGCGAGATCGGGCGGAGAAGGCGAGGACACGGTCCCTTCCGAGGGGGCGGAAGGCCGGGGCGAGCCGGTCGGGTGGCTGGCCGGACCGGGGACGCACGGAATGCTTCCGCGCACCTCGGGCGGACCGGTGCTCATGAGCCGCCTCACCTGATCGGCGTCCAGGCGGGCCACAGGTCCCAGGAGCTGGGCGAAGAACAGAATCGTCGCGCTGTGCTCCAGCCGCTCCATCACGAAGTAGGCGGACTCGAGATCCGCTCCCACCGTGATCGCCCCATGGTTGGCCAGGAGGAGCGCATCGTGGCTGCGGACGAGCGCCCGGATGCTCTCGCCCAGCTCCCCGGTCCCGGGCGTGGCGTAGGGGGCGATCGGGATCGAGCCCAACGTCAACACGACCTCCGGCAGGACGCAGTCCGTCAGGGGCTGACGGGCGACCGCGAACGCCGTCGCATGGGGCGGGTGCGCGTGCACCACCGCACGCACATCGGGACGTTCCTCGTAGACCGCGAGGTGCATCTCCAGCTCGGAGCTGGGCCGCTTGTCCCCGTACAGGAGTGTCCCGGAGCGATCGACGCGCACGACCTCGTCTTCCCGCAGGTATCCTTTCCGCGCACCGGTGGCCGTAACGAGGAGCGTGCCGTCTTCGTCGAGGAGGCTGAGGTTGCCGTCGTTCGCGGCGATGAAACCCTTCCGATCGAGTCGACGCCCGATCTCGACGAACCACCGCACTGCCGCACGGCGCGGAGGACGGCCCTGCCTCATCGCCAGCTCCATCGCCAGCGCGGAGGCCTCTCGGCGCGAGCCACCGCGGCCAGCGTGCGCGGCAGGATCTCGACGACGTCGCTGGGCAGCAACGAGCGCTGCGCCTCGCCGTCCTCGACCCAAAGGTCGGCGGCCAGACCGTGCAGGTAGGATCCGAGGACCGCGGCGTGCGGGCCGCTCATGCCCTGACCGAGAAACGCGCCGATGATTCCGCTCAGCAGGTCCCCCGAGCCACCCGTCGCCAGCCCGGAGTTGCCGGTCGGATTGACCCAGACCCGGCCCTCCGGGGCCGCCGTCACCGTGGGCGCCCCCTTGAACACCAGCGTGACGCCCCACCGGTCGGCCCAAGTCCGGGCCGTCGCGATCGGATCGCTCTTGAGCTCGCGGATTTCGACTCCCGTGAGCCGGGCGAGCTCACCGGCGTGGGGCGTGAGAACGACCCCGCCGGGAACACCGGCGGCGCGGATCTCGCGGGCTCGCGGAACCCAGGAATCGGGTCCCCACGCGGCCAGAACGTTCAGGGCGTCGGCGTCGACGACCATCGGGCCGGACCACCCACCCAACATCTTCAGGACGAAGCGATCGGTGTCCGGGTACCGTCCGATTCCCGGGCCGATGACCAGAACATCCCAGGTTCCGAGCCGCGACAGGATCTGCTCGGCTCCAGAGGCGACCGCCTGCCCTTCCTCGCCCTCCGGCAGTGGCAAG
>JAGQHR010000257.1 GCA_020431745.1 Candidatus Eiseniibacteriota bacterium | reverse complement strand
CGGGACCATTTGATAGCCCCGGATCTGTTCCGCGAAGAGTTGGGGATCGGCAGACTTGAGCAGGCCCGCGACGAGGAAGACCCCACCGAGCCCGATCGACGCGAGCGTGCCCAGGATGGGCCAGACACCGCGTTTCGCCGTCCGCTCGTTCACCCCGTCCACCCGTACTCCCCGGCGACTACTTCGCCTTGAGCATCCTTACCAGGTCGGCCTCCATCGAGATGAGCGGCTCTTCCTCGATGCGACCCAGCTCCTGTCCGTTCTGCACGACGACGATGGTCGGCGTCTTGCTCACGTCATACTTCCGGATGGAGTCCGCGGGCTGGCTCTGATCTTCACTCATGGCGTGCACGGAGATGTGGAAGTGCGGGTTGCTCGCATCCTCGACGACCCGGATCAACGGCGGCACCCAGTGCTTGCAGTGGGAGCACCAGGAGCCGAAGAACACTTCGATCTGCGTCTCGGTGGCGACCTTCGAGAGCGCGGCCACGGCGGCAGCGTCCGGCGTGTACTTCTTGGATGCGATCACGTAGTCGGGCTTCGCCTCCAGCAGCTTCTCGAAGGAGATGTCCCCGACCAGCGGCGGCTCCGGCTGCACGTGATAGCTCTCGACCTCTCCGTCGAAGGTCATGACGCCTTCGTTGTTGATGAAGAGACCGAGCTCCTCCCCGGCGGAGACGTCGGGCAGCGGTCGATGCTCCTCGTCCCATGCGATGGCGGTGCGCGGAATCGCGGTCACCGACTGGGTCTTGAGCGCCAGCAGGTACGCCGCGTCTCCTTCCGACGGCACGACCAGAGTGTGCTGGTAGTCGGGAGAATCGAAGATCGACGCTCCCGGGTCGAGCGCCTCCCCCACCATCAACTGCACCCCCGCGGTCTCGTCCCAACCCTCGGCCTCGTCCCCCGCGGCCCACACCGCTGAAGTCGGAAGCGACAGGGACAGCGCAGCCACGAACGCACCAACCAACCCAAACCGTCTCGACACGCGAACCCTCCTCTGTGCTTTCTCGGGCTGGGATGCCCGGGCTCCGGCGGGACCGAAGCACCAAACCGACCGTAGCTGATTCTACCCCCGCGTGATACACGGTTTCCCGGGCGGCTGGTTCCCGGCCGTGAGCTCGACGTTCCGGCCGCCGATCCCGCGCCTTCGCCCGGCGCATCCCCGGCATGACGCCCTGCCCCGTTGATCCCGTTGCCCCGGGCCGGTTTCGGCCTATAATCGCTGCGGCGTTCGTCCCCGGGCTCGCCGCTGTCGGCGGGCCAACCCCTCGCGGCCGAGCCCACGTTCGCGGGCGCCGGCCACGCTCCGCTCCGTTCGGATGTCAGTTGGTAGAGCCGGCCCCGAGGTTCGCGCGGTCTTCTTCCCGTCGCGGATCGGTCCGTCCCAGTCGCTCTCACCTCGGAGGAGAGTCTCATGAAAAACCAATCCTGCTGCGCTGCCTCCTTGCCGCAGTCCTCGCCCTGCGATCACGGGGCGCCCCATCCTGGAAGGCGCCGGGTGACACTCGCGGCCTCGCTGCTTCTTCTCGGTCTCGGTCCGGTCGGCTCCGCCCACGCGCAGTGGTCGGGAACGACGGCCGACGAGCTCGTCTCCTTCGACGACAACGAATACGCGCGCGGAGTGCAGGTGGTCGGCGAGTACGGCCGGATCTACCTGTTCTGGGCGGAGGACGCGCCGACCGTCCGCGAGATCCACTTCGGCAGATCGTCGGGTCACGGGCAACCGTGGAGCTGCTCCACGGCGGATCGGGTCATCTCGCTTCCGGACGGCAATGCGGTCTATGAAGAACCGGACGTGGCGACTTTCCTTGGACACGGGGACCTGACTCCGAATCTCTACGTCGTCTGGAGCGAAGACTACCTCTCGACGCAGGAGGTCCACCTCGGGATTTCCTACAACGGAGGTGACACCTTCACCAGCGAGGTCGCGGACATCCTGGTGAGCGACCCCGCGTCCGAGGTCGACACCGGCATCCCATCGATCGCCCATACCGACGACGCCGTCCACGTCGTCTGGCACCAGGTTACGAACGGAGTCGGAGAGGTCTTCTACTCGCGGTCCACCGATGACGGAGTGACCTGGAGCGGCACGAGCGGCGACCGGATGATCAGCTTTCCGGACGGAAACGGCGCGATCACTCCAAAGATCACCGAGGGTCCGGACGGCCAGCTCTTCGTGTTCTGGCGCGAGAACGGCGATGCCGGCATGCCCGTGATCCACGTCGGCATCTCGACCGACGGCGGCGACACCTGGTCGAGCGAGACCGCCGACCGCGAAATCTCGCAACCCGTGCGCCTCATGACCGACCTCGATGCCAGCGGCAGCACCGTCGTCTACACCGCCAGCCACGACACCGCAAGCCCGTTCCACTACGAGGCGTTCGTCACGACCACCTACGACGGCGGGCTCACCTTCACCGGCGAGACCATCGAGGTCCCCGTCTCCTTCGATGAGGACCATACCCGCAGTGCGAGCAATCCTGCGGTTCTCGAGGCCCGATGCTCGAACGGAGGCATCCCCGCCATCGACACGATCGTGGCCTGGGACGAGGCGGACGACGTCACCGGAACGAACGAGCAGCACATCTCCCAGCGCTACCGCGACACGCAGGAGTGGACCGGGGCGACTGCCGACGAGATCGTGAGCTTCCCCGACGGAGAGAACGGCTACCGCCCTTCGATCGCACTCTACTCGGACATCGTGTCTCCGCCGAGCGTCATCCCCAATACATACGCGATCATCGCGTGGACGGAGTTTGCTGGCGACGCGACCGACAACTACGAAGTGCACGTCTCGCAGGAGGTGTTCTGCGACGGTGCGTCCGCCGGCGTTCCGGAGTCCGCACCGACAATGAGCGGCCGGCTCGCGAGCTGGCCCAATCCGGTCCACGACCAGGTTCGCTTCGCGCTCGAGTCCGCGCTTTCCGGTGATTGGACGGTCGACGTGTTCACGACCACGGGTCGGCGCGTCCGGTCGCTCTCATCCCGAGCCGGGGAAACCGGCGGTTTGACCGTGGATTGGAACCTGGCGGACACCGAGGGTCGCCGCGTCCCGAACGGGATGTACCTCGTGCGGGCCACGGGAGATGCCGAGGTCGCCACCACCACCGTCGTCGTTCGCTAGGCACGATCACGTTTCTTTCTCGGGAGGCCGCCCCTTGAACCGTCTTTCGACGTCGCTGGGTCTCGTCATGTTCGTCGTCGCAATGGTCGTGTCCGGATGCGCCGGATCGCGCGATCTGCGCGTGCTCGATCCCCAGACCGTGGATGCCACGATCCGCACGGAAGGCAACGCGGTTCCCATCGAGGCCGGAACGATCGAGCTCAACCCATCGTGCCGGCGGGCTGACGACGGGTTCAGCGACTACGGCTTGGAGCTGAGCTGGACGGGCGACCCCGGATTCGCCGGAACGACCGCGATCACGTTCGTGGCGAGCTCGGCTCCACGCGTCGTGTTCGAAGGCCCCCGGACGAACTCCCCGTCGGAACGGAGCGAAGCACAGAGCGCGGAGGTCGTCGTCTTTCCCGCGGACTACGTGACGCTGGCAACGCTGAGCGACGGAAAGCGAACCCGGCTCCTCATCGATTCCGCCGACGGACGGCGCGAGGTGGACATCCCGCAGTCCGTCATCATGCGAATCCAGAGATTCGCGTGGCAGCACCCTCCGACGATTCATGCCGGTAGGGAGGGGAACATCTTCCTTCCGGTTACGCTGAGAAACGACCGGCGGGAGGATGTCAAGACGCTCCGAGATTTCGGGGGCGTCGCGCTCGCTCTGGGTGGGCTCTTCGGCTACCTCGCGGTCGACCACGACATCGACGACCTCCGCCGTGCGGGAGAGGGGGAAGAGAGCCTAGACTCCCTGAAGGCGCGGCGATTCGGCTGGGCTTGTGTCGGCGTGAGCGGCCTTCTCCTCACCGCGAGCTCCGCGATCGAATAGCATTCGGAAACTACATACGCCCTTTGCGCACGGAAGCACACGTGAGAATCACCGCTTGCCCGTCCGGCGCCCCCCCCTATCATGGTTCCGGTCCGCATGTCTGTGTCGGCTGCGTAGACACAGACTGATCCTGCAAGGCCGAAGCCGCCCTCCCCTGAGATGGTCGCGATCGGACCCGCGTGACCTCGGGTCGAGCTGACAGTCGTTCCGGAGACCGGGGCGATTCGGCCTCGCGATGGTCGCTCAAACAAAGATTGGAGGTGCTCCCATGTTCAGACTTCTTCGTCGTACTCATTCTGTCGGTTGGCATCGAACAGGTCGCGTCGCGGCTCTGGGCTCAGTTCTCTCCCTGCTCTTCACGTTCGCGGTCTTCGGTACGGCCCAGGCCGGGCCCAACGCGGACGGCGTGCTCATGGTCCATGTCGACGATTCCATCGTCTACTCGGACGGAATGAGCTACGTGGGCCTGTCGGATCGCAACTGCGCGGACGATTTCAATTGCCCCATCCACGACGAAGCCTGCAGCCAACAAACCAACATCGCCACCTCAACGAAGGGGGCCGGTTCCATCGACGAAATCACAGTCTGGTGGGTCTTGGCAGCGTTCCCGCAGGCCTCGTGCCCAAGGCTTTCCGGAATCACGTTTGGTGTTGGCTGGGGCACGGGGGCCAACGATGTCACCGTCGTCGGATACGGGTCAGCCGGGGACTATGAGATCCCCTCTGACGAATGGCCGAGTAACTTCGGAAACGGAACCGCAGTCGTATGGAGCTCCGCGCGCCGGGCACACCTGATCGAGGTCTACTGGTTCGCTGGTTACGCAACGTACGGTCCGGTGGAATTCACTCTTGGGCCACACTTCACTCAAGGCGGCAACTTCGCAGACGACGCCGTCCCGTCTCACCTGGATCCGATCCGAGAATACGCGAAGCTGGGCCTGGGTGGAGCAACCGGACACAACCCATCGGTCGAGGGATCGCCGAGCGGTGCCTGCTGCATCGGAGATCTTTGCGCGGTCAGAACGGAAGAAGGATGCGCAAACAGCGGAGGGTTCTACTTGGGGGACGACGTCCCTTGCGACCCGACCACTTGCGGCACGGGAGCCTGCTGCTTCGGAGAGCAGTGCGGCATCCTGACTCGCGAAGAATGTGAAGGCAACGGTGGGGTCTATCGAGGCGGAGGCACCCTGTGCGATCCCAACCCTTGCATCCCTCCCGAGGGAGCGTGCTGCTTCGGAGTGGAGTGCGTCATCCTTCCCCTCCACGTCTGCACGCAGCAGTCGGGCACCTACCAGGGCGACGAAACTGTCTGCGACCCGAACCCATGCGACTTGCTCCCGGGCGCGTGCTGTCTACCGGACCTCACTTGCATCATCCTTCCGCGCACCGCGTGCGAGGACAACGGGTGGATCTTCGTCGGCCCGAACACGCTGTGCACGCCGGATCCGTGCCGTCCGGTGCCGGTGCAACCGTCGACATGGGGACAAATCAAGGCGCGGTTCAAGGACTGATCGCCCCAGGCTGACGGTCACGGCTTCCTTCCCCACTTCGTGGGATCAGGAAGGGAGCCGTGCTCCCACCCTTGGCAAAGGCGGCGGACCCGGCGCGAGCGATGCCCGTCGTCGTTCACGCTCGACCGAAATGACGACCGAAGTCCGATCCCGAAAGCTGGGGCGCGATCACGGTTGTCTTCGCAC
>JAGQHR010000256.1:2478-5642 GCA_020431745.1 Candidatus Eiseniibacteriota bacterium | reverse complement strand
GAGCAGCGCCCCCGTCTCGTCGCATCGCTTCCGAAGCGCGCGCAGCCAGCCGGCCGGCGCGACCCGAATCCCCGACTCGCCCTGGATCGGTTCGATGAGAACCGCGGCGGTCGTCGCGTCGATCTGCGGTAGGTCTTCCGGCTCCCCGAAACGGAGCTTGCGGAACCCGCCGGGCAGCGGACGGAAGGGATCCTGGTACTCGACGCGATCGGTCGCTGTGAGGGCGCCCAAGGTACGCCCGTGGAACGCCCCCTCGAAGTGGACGATGCCGCGCCGGTCTGCTCCGCCATGGAGCCGTGCGAACTTGATCGCGGCCTCGACCGCCTCCGCTCCCGAGTTCGCGAAGAAGACGCGGTCGGCGAACGAGCGCTCGACCAGCAGCGACGCCAGCTCGATCGCCGGAGCAGTGTGATAGAGATTCGACGTATGCACGAGGCCGTGCTCGGCACCATCGCCGCCGGCGCCATCCACGGCACGGCGTACGATCTCCGTACCGTGTCCGAAAGCCGTCACGGCGATCCCGCTCGTGAGGTCGAGGAACTCCCGTCCCTCCGCGCTCCAGAGACGACATCCCTTTCCTCGCGTAAACAGGACGTCCGGACGCGCATAGACGGGCGCGAGCACCCGGTCCGCCCGCGCCAGGAGCGTCCGCGGGTCGGAGCGCAGGTCTTCGTGGACGACGTGGGTTTCGCTCATAGGAGGACCGCCTCCGTCGCGGTCTCCTGCTCCAGGCTTCGAAGGTCACCCACCCGCACCCGGATGACTCCGGACTCCAGGGCACGCCGCGCCGCGCGCAGCTTGGGAATCATGCCGCCGCTAACGACGCCCTCCTCGATCAGCCGCTCGATCTCTTCCGCGCCCAGGGTCCCGACCACGCGTTCATCGCGCAGGACACCGGGGGTATCGGTCACGAAATCCAGGTCCGGCGCATCGAGTGCGACGGCAATGGCTTCTGCGGCGAGATCGGCATTCACGTTGATGGCGTTTCCGTCAGGCCCCAACGCCACCGGGGCGACGACCGGGATGTATCCGCGGTCCAGCAGGTGATACAGGCAGCCGGGTTGCACCTCCGGCTCTCCCCCGACTTCGCCCCAGCGATCGCGATCGAGGTAGGCGGCGCGCAACATACCGGCGTCGACGCCCGAGATTCCCACCGCGCGCAAGCCGGAGCTCACCAGGCGGGCCACCAGCCGCTTGTTCAGCAGTCCGGCCAGCACCATGGTGACGACCTCCATGCTCTCCCCGCGGGTGACCCGCATCCCCTCGGAGAACTCGAAAGGGATGTCGAGGCGCTGGTGCAGCCGGGCGATCTCGGGCCCGCCTCCGTGTACCAGCAGCGGAGCCGCGTCGTTCTCGACCAACGTGTGGACGTGCCGGGTCAGCTCCGCCAGGAACGACGGGTCCGTCAGGGCGGCGCCCCCCACCTTGGTCACGTTCAATCTGCGTCCCATGGATGCTTCTCCTTTGCGCTCCTTCATGCTCGTGACGCTTCCGGATGCAGCTCACGCCCGGACTCGGACCTGGTCCCGGCGGCATTCCCATGCGGTCGGTCGTGGCGTCGAACCCTCTGTCCGCGCGTCCGCCGCGGGAGACCGCTCGTCTCTTCCAGGCCGAACGCGATGTTCATGTTCTGGACCGCCTGGCCGGCAGCCCCCTTGAGGAGATTGTCGATCGCACTCACCAGCAGCACGTGGTCTCCCCGCTGGCTGTCGTGGACCGAGATGCAACAGGAGCTCGTGCCCACGACCTCATGGATCGATGACGTCCGCCCCGCTTCGAGCACGTCGACGAACGGCTCGTCGCCATAGCGGTCCATCAGCAAGCGGCGCGCTTCCATGGCATCCCAGGTCCCGTCGGTGGGGACGACCATCGTGGAGATGAGCCCCCGTCGCAGCGGGACCAGCTGCGGGGTGAAGATCACCTCGGCCGAGTGCTCGGGATCGAGCGAGGCCAGGAACTGCTCCATCTCGGGAGCGTGGCGATGGCATCCGATCTTGTACGGTCGCGCATCCTCGTCCACGCGACAGAAGTGGGTTCCCTCGCTCGGACTGCGTCCCGCGCCGCTCACTCCCGATTGAGAATGGACCACGACCGGACGACGCAGCAGCAGCCGCCGCGCCAGGGGACCGAGCGCGAGCGCGACCGACGTGGGGTAGCAGCCCGGATTCGCGATGAAGCGGCACTCGGGAAGCAACGCCCGCACGTACTCGCTGATTCCGTATACCGCGTCGGTGACCAGTTGCTCGTTGCGGACCGTTCCGTAGACCCGTTCGTGGAGCCCGGGATCGCGCAGGCGATGGTCTCCGGACATGTCGACCACGCGCGACCCGGCCTCGAGCAGCCGAGCAGCGATGGCTCCGGATGCTCCGGCGGGAAGCGCGAGGAAGGCGAGATCTATCTCGTTTGCCGGAAGCTCTTCGAAATGTCGGAGGTCGATGGGAGGCGCGCCCGGGGAGACCTCATCGAGACTGCGTCCGGCCGCGGAGCTGGAGCCGGCAAAGACCAGCTCGACCAGGGGATGATCCCAGAGCAGCCGACACAGTTCGGCGCCGACATAACCGGTAGCGCCGACGACGGCGACACGAGGCGGGGAAGCCGCCCCCCCGGATCCGTTCATGGTGTACATTCGTCCTTCCTCAGGGAATGAGTCGAAATCGATTCGTGTTCACTCACGTTGCGGCAAGCTCCATGCCGCGTCTGATTCGGCCCGTCGGGAGACACGGACGGGACGCACGTGTCTCAGTGGATCGGCATCCGAGCCGGCGCATTCGGAGCGATGAGCCAATCGTGTCCCATTTCTAGGAGAACGGTTTGAGCAGAGGAGGGCAGGAGCCACCGCTGGTATGGACCGTCGGGTGTTCCGGGATCAAGGACGACATCCGCGAGCGCGGATTGGAGGTCCGCTCGTGGCGGAGCATCGACGCGATGCTCCACGCGGAGCATGGAGTCAATCGTCTCCGTACGGTCGTCCTCCACGACGAGTCGCTCGGCAACCGTACGCTTCCCTCGACGGTGCGCGCCATCCGCAGCCGCTTTCCCCTCGTGGACGTTCTCCTCTGGGCTCCCGGGGCGCGCGCTCCCCGCGTGCGAGAAGCGCTCCAGGGCGGCATCCACGACGTCATCCTCGGCCGCTCGTCGAGCCGGCTCGCGGACATGGTCGCGCA
>JAGQHR010000256.1:0-2468 GCA_020431745.1 Candidatus Eiseniibacteriota bacterium | reverse complement strand
TCGATCTCCAACGCTTTCTCCCGCGACTGCTGCGCACCCGCTATGACGGAACCAAGACGCGCTTCGAAGGCATGCTCAGCCGCAGCCGCCGGATGTGGGACATCTTCGACACCTGCGAACGCGTGGCCCGCACCGACGCGACGGTGCTGGTGCTGGGAGAGACAGGAACGGGCAAGGAGCTGATCGCGCGCGCCATCCATCGCCGATCGCAACGTTCGGGACGGTTCGTGGCCGTCAACTGCGGCGCGATCCCACGCGACCTCATCGACTCCGAGCTCTTCGGCCACGAGAAGGGCGCCTTCACCGGCGCGGCCCACGCAAAACCCGGCCTCTTCCGTCACGCGGACGGAGGCACGCTCTTCCTCGACGAGATCGGAAACATCTCCGAAGGCGCCCAGGCCAGTCTGCTGCGGGTACTGCAAGAGGGAGCGCTGCGTCCGGTCGGCGGGCATGACGAGATTCCCGTCGACGTGCGCGTGGTCGCCGCGACGAGCACCCCGTTGGAGGCCGACGTCAAGGCGAAGCGTTTTCGCGAGGACCTCTTCTATCGATTGGACGTGATCCGGCTCGTTCTCCCGGCACTGCGGGAGCGCCCCGAGGACATCCTGTTCCTCTTCGCCTCGTTCGCATCTCGGGCCGCCAAGCAGTATCGCGTGGAACGCCCCGACGTGAACGACAGCTTCCTCGAGGAGCTGACGTCGTATGCCTGGCCGGGCAACGTCCGCGAGCTGGACAACTTCACCGAACGGCTCATCCTCACCAAGACGCCGGGAGAGGTCTTGAACGCCCGGCACTTCCGGCGCCTGATGCGCCAACCCGATCCGGACTCGCACAAGCACAAGGAGGGCAAGACGCGCCCCCTCGCCGATCTCGAACGGCCCCGCACTCCAGCGATCGAGCCGTACCTCGACCTGGGCAAGCCGCTCGAGGAAGCGCTTCAACCCCATCTCGAGAGTCTCGAGCGCGCCTATCTGGAAGCGTGCCTGAAGCAGAACCACGGCCGGATCGCGCGCACCGCGGAGCAGGCCGGGATCAGCCGGCGCACGCTGCTGCGACGGCTCAATCACTACGGCATCGAAAAATCGGAATTCAAAGAGAGTTCTTGATCGCGGTTCGATCCGTCCATTCGTGGACTCGCCTACGACTCAATCCGTCCAGTCGTAGATGCGCCCCCAGCTTCCGCGCGCCATCCGGGCGACCGCCTGCACCTGCTCGGGCGGAATCGCGTAAGGATCGCCTTCTTCGTACGGGTTGTAGTGGAACGCATAGAGACGGGACGCGAACTGTTCCACGGGCAGCGAAGACTCGCCGGGCCGCTCCCCGTTTCCGCTCACCGTCGGCCGCACGCCGAATCCCCAGTCCTGCCGCCCCTCGTTGTTGGGATTGAAGAAGAACGCCCGCAGATCGCCCCGGGGACTCTCCGCGACGCGCTGCAACGAGACGGCGTGGGGACCCAACAGGTTCCCGTGCACGTCGGTCACGAGGATGCCGACCGGATTCGGATAGACCAGCTCGTACCCATCGTTGAACGCGGGATGATGGGTCGCGTAGAACTTCCGGACGAATCCGGAGAAACCGATGACCCGACCGGTCACCGCATCGACCGCCGAAAGAAACCCCGTCGCCACCCAGCGTCCGTAGAGCGCTGGATTGACCCAGCGGTGGGGATCATCCCCGCGATAGGAGGCGCGCCGCATCAGCTCGTCGTAGAGACGGTCCAGGTGCGGCACCAGCACCATCGACACGGGGTCGAGGGAATCGTCGAAGACGCCGCCTGCAACGCCCCCTCCGAGCAGGCTCGAGTCCACCGGCACACCTTCGAACTCGATCGCGACCAGCCCGTCGCGGGCCGCGCTCACGATCCGGTCGAGGAGGAGGTTGGGCGCATGCTGGCTCCAGAGCGAGATCCCGCGCGCCGCCTGACAGGTCGGGCTCTGTCCCTGCCCCACTCCCAGCGGCTGTCCGAGGACGCCCAGGGTGCCGGCGAGCAGGATCGCATTGGCGGTGAGCGCGGACTCCGAGCCGTGGCGCCGGAGCAGGCTGCGCCGCACCGAGGCATCGATAGGCAGCTCGACGAGACGGCGCAGTCCCGCGGCCACGGTTGGCCGGGAAAGAAGGCTGCGTTCGAGCACCCGCGCCAGTCCCAGGATCGAGTCCGCGGTTTCCGGGAAGATCGCGAGCCGGATGAGTTGGAACGCGAACTCCAGATTCTTCTCCAGATCTGCACGACCGACGGCGTCCAGTCCGAGCGCCGTCGCGACCATCTGCGGCCGCTGCCGCGTCAGATGCCGCACGCGAACCGCATGGTTCGGATGGGTCAGACCGGTGGTTCGCAGCGACTCGGCGAAGGCGAGCGACTCCTGGTTGAGGAGCTCCTCGTCGGCCCGCGCCAACACCTCCCGGTAGCCGCGCGGAGGCATCCGGCCCTCGCCTCCCAACGGGGTCGTCCCGTGGACCGCGCGCACGAA
>JAGQHR010000255.1:2906-5650 GCA_020431745.1 Candidatus Eiseniibacteriota bacterium | reverse complement strand
CGTCCGGGACCTCGTTGGCCTTGCCGTGTCCGACGCCGACCTTGCCGGCCTGATTGCCGACGGCGACGATCGCGGTGAAGCTGAACCGACGTCCACCCTTCACCACCTTGGCGACACGGTTGACGTGGATGACCCGCTCCGCGAACTCGGGCTGGGACGACCACTCGGACGAACGATCACGCGACCGTTCCCGTCTGTCTGGCCTCTCGCGATTCAATGCCGACTCCTCTGGCTGCGGGCTCGTAGCGAGCCCTAGAACTTCAGTCCAGCTTCCCGCGCCGACTCAGCGAGCGCAAGCACCCGACCGTGATAGATGTGACCACCCCGATCGAAGGCGACCCGCTCGATGCCGACGCCCTTGGCGATCTCGGCGATCTTCTGTCCGACGATCTTGCTCCGCTCCGTCTTCGACTTCCCCGACAACCCTTCGCGGATGGACGGGTCGAGCGTCGAGGTGAATCCCAAGGAACGTCCCGCCACGTCGTCGACCAACTGCACGTAAATGTGCTTGCTGGTGCGACGCACGGCCAACCGCGGGATCTCCGGGGTGCCGGACAAGCGCCTCCGGATCCGGCGATGCCTCCGCTTGAGGTCCTTGGCCCTCTTCTGCGCCATCAACGTCATCGTGTTCCCCTCACTTCACCGATCAACCGGCCGACTTGCCGGCCTTGCGGCGGAGCTGCTCACCTTCGTACTTGATCCCCTTGCCCAGATACGGTTCCGGCGGCCGGATCTTGCGGATATCCGCGCAGAGCTGACCGAGCTGCTCCTTGCGCGCACCCTTGAGCGTGATCTTGGGCGGACGATCCACGACCTCGGCCGTGATCCCTTCCGGGACGGGCACGATCACCGGGTGGTTGTAGCCGATGAAGACCTCGAGATTGTTCCCGCTCTTGGCGGCGCGCCAACCGGTACCGACGATCTCGAGCGTCCGCTCGAAGCCCTTGTCCACGCCGACGATGATGTTGTTGATCCGCGCCCGCGTGGTGCCATGGATGGCACCCCCGGTTCGATCGCCGATATTGTTCTTCACCACCAGCGTATTGCCGTCCTGGACCACCTCGAGACCGGGCACGTATTCGAACGAGAGCTCACCCTTGGGTCCCTTCACGGTGACCTTGCCGGGGCTCAGGCTCACGGTGACTCCGGAGGGAATCGGAATCGGCTTCTTTCCTACGCGTGACATCGATCGTTCCTCTCGTGCTAGTAGACTTCGGCGATGAGCTCTCCGCCGACTCCCACCTTGCGGGCCTCCCGGTCCGTCATCACTCCCCGCGAGGTGGAAAGGATGGCGGAGCCGAGACCGTTCTGGACGCGCGGGATCTCATCCCGGGTGACGTAGATGCGGCGTCCCGGCTTGCTGATCCGCTTCAGGTGCGAGATCACCGGGTCGGACTCCGGCGTGTACTGCAAGTAGACCCGGAGGACGCCCTGCTTGTTGTCCTCGACCCGGCGATAGGCGCGAATGAACTTCTCGCGCTGGAGAACCTTGAGGATCTCCTCCTTCACTCGCGAGGCGGGAACGTCGACCTTCTTGTGCTGGGCCTGCGCGGCATTGCGAATGCAGGTCAGCATGTCGGCGATCGGATCGGAAACGCTCATGCGGATCTCCCTACTTCCGGAACGGCCACTTCATGGCCTTGAGAAGCTCGAGCCCCTCTTCGTCGGTCCGGGCACTCGTCACCAGTGTGATGTCCATCCCCCGGATCTTCTCCACCTTGTCATAGTTGATTTCCGGGAAGACCACCTGCTCCTTCAAACCGAAGGTGTAGTTGCCCCGGCCATCGAACGCCTTGCTCGGCAGTCCGCGGAAGTCGCGGATCCGCGGAATCGCGATGTGGGTCAGGCGCTCGTAGAACTCCCACATCCGAATGCCGCGCAGCGTGACCTTGCAGCCGATGGGCTGGCCCTCGCGCAGCTTGAAGGTCGCAATCGAGTTCTTGGCCCGCCGGATCGACGGCTTCTGACCGGTGATGAGACCGAGCTCGTCCGCCGCCGAGTCGAGCAGCTTGATGTTGCCGACCGCTTCTCCGACGCCGATGTTGACGACGATCTTCTGGAGCCGGGGCACCTGCATGACCGAGGTGTATCCGAACCGCTGGGTCAGCTGCGGCACGACCTCTTCCTTATAGAAAGTCTGGGCGCGACTGGGAGCGGGCGGATCCATGACGCCGACCGCCGACTCCTTGCCCTTCTTCTTGGGCGATTCTTCGCCGCCCTTCTCTTTCTTCTTCTTCTCGTTCATGAGGTCTCCTCGTCGCTCCCCTCTATGGTCCGGAGGAACTGACGCTACTCCTTCGACTTTTCGATGATCTCGCCGGTCGTCACCGCGACCCGCGCCTTCGCGCCGTCGGACTGCCGCTCATGCCGGACCCGCGTAGGCCGGTCGTTGCGGTCGACGAGCGCCACGTTGGAGACGTGGACCGGGGCCGACTTCTCGATGATCCCGCCCGGAGTCATCACTCCCGGCCGATTCTTCATGTGCCGCTTGACCCGGCGGATCCCTTCGACGATGACCCGCTCCGAATCGGCCGAAACCCAGACGACTTTGCCGGTCTCGCCGCGGTCGTTGCCGGCGATCACGATCACTCTGTCTCCGGTACGGATGTTCATCCTGCTGCTCCTATCTCACCCGTGGCCCGGTTCAGATCACTTCCGGGGCCAACGAAACGATCTTCATGAACTCCTTCTCGCGGAGCTCGCGAGCCACCGGCCCGAAGATACGGCTACCCCGAGGCTCCTTG
>JAGQHR010000255.1:0-2896 GCA_020431745.1 Candidatus Eiseniibacteriota bacterium | reverse complement strand
CCCGAAAATACGCGTTCCCTTCGGTTCGTCGTTGTTGTCGAGCAACACCGCGGCGTTCTCGTCGAAGCGGATGTACGAACCGTCCTTGCGGCGGATTTCCTTCTTCGTCCGCACGATCACCGCACGCGCGACGTCGCCCTTCTTGACGTTCGCTCCGGGCAGGGCGTCTTTGATCGCGACTACGATGATGTCGCCGACGCGCCCGTAACGACGGCGCGAACCTCCCAGGACCCGGATGCACATCGCGCGACGCGCACCCGAATTGTCCGAAATCGTGAGCATGGTCTGAGTCTGGATCATGGCGCGAGACCCCTCCTACCGAGCCTTCTCGAGAACCGAGACGACCCGCCAGCGCTTGAGCTTGCTCAGAGGGCGGGTTTCCATGATTCGGACGGTGTCGCCGATCCCGCACTCGTTCTTCTCGTCATGGGCATAGAACTTCTTGGTCACCGTGATGTACCGCTTGTACAACGGATGGGGGACGCGCCGCTTCTGGGCGACCACCACCGTCCGGTCCATCTTGTTGCTGACCACGACGCCCTCGCGTGTCTTGCGCATCGGCCTCGAGTCCGACATCTCCGCCTCCTACTTCGCCGCCGGGGCTTGGGCCGCCCGGCGCCGTTCTGCCAATACGGTCTTGACCCGCGCGATCGTGCGCCGGTTCTCACGGATGAGCAGCGGATTCTCGAGCTGCTTCATCGAGTTCCGGAACCGGAGGTTGAAGCGCTCCTCGCTCAGCTCGGTCAGGCGGCGCTCCAGCTCCGCATCCGAGAGATTCCGCAGATTGGCTGCTTTCTCAGTCGCCATCGAACCGTTCTCCTACCGCGCCTTTAGTGCACCGAACGGACGACGAACTTCGTCCGGATCGGCAGCTTCTGCGCTCCCAGTTCCAAAGCCTCGCGCGCCAGCTTTTCGGGAATCCCCTCCAGCTCGAAGAGAATCCGTCCCGGCTTGACGACCGCGACCCAGTGTTCCGGCGAGCCCTTTCCCTTGCCCATGCGGGTTTCCGCCGGCTTCTGGGTGATGGGCTTGTCCGGGAAGATCCGGATCCACATTTTTCCGCCACGCTTGACGTGACGATTGATGGCGACACGAGCCGCCTCGATCTGACGGCTGGTCAACCAAGCCGGATCGAGGGACTTGAGACCGTACTCGCCGAAAGACAGGGAGCCACCGCGATAGGCCAACCCGGTCATGCGTCCCCGGTGGGCCTTGCGGTACTTGGTCCTCTTTGGCATCAACATAGCGTCGAATTCCTCAAGCTAGAGTCTCGCTTCGATTCTCTCTGCGTGTGTTCCCGGGCGCTCCGTGTCCAGGCTCAGGCGCCCCGTCGCATCGGTCGGTTGCTGTCCCGCGCGGTCCCCGGCGTCCCGGTCGTGACCGGCTCGTCGGCTCCCAGAACCTCTCCCAGGAAGATCCAGACCTTGACTCCGATCGAGCCATAGGTCGTGACCGCGGTCGCGGTCGCGAAATCGATGTCCGCCCGCAAGGTGTGCAGCGGAACCCGTCCCTCGCGGTAGGCCTCGACGCGCGCCATTTCCGCCCCGCCCAACCGCCCGCCCGCGCGCACGCGGATACCCTGGGCGCCGGAGCGCATCGTCGACGAAACCGCCTTCTTCATGGCACGACGGAAGGAGACACGACCCTCGAGCTGCCGCGCGATGTTCTCCGCGACCAGCCGGGCGTCCAGATCGGGATTGTCGATCGACTTGATGTCGATGAAGACCTCGCGTCCGGTGATGTGCTGGAGCTCGTCACGCAGCTGGTTGACCTGCGCGCCGCTCCGGCCGATCACCATCCCGGGCTTGGCGGTGTGCACCGTGATCTCGATCTTGGTGCCGCCGCGCCGCTCGATCACGATCTTCGAGATCCCGCTGTTGGGAAGACGCCGGTTCAGATACTTCCGGATGAAGAGGTCTTCCTTGAGCAGATCGGGATAGTCTCGGTTCGCGAACCAGCGCGAATCCCAGGTCTTGATGACGCCCAGGCGAAATCCGATCGGATGTGTCTTCTGTCCCATGCTTCAATCATCCCCTACCACGATGGTGATGTGGCTCATCCGCTTGAGAATCCGGTTGGCCCGTCGGTGGGCACGGTACTCGAGCCGCTTCATGGTCGGACCGGCCCCCGCGACCGCCATCTTCACCCGCAGGGTCTCCGGATCGAGGTCCTCGTCCTTCTGAGTCGCATTCGCGACCGCAGACTTCAGGACCTTGCCGATCTGCACCGCGATCGGTCGAGTCGTGAAGGCGAGCAGCTCCTGCGCGCGGCTCACCTGGAGCCCGCGAATGAGCGCGAGGACCCGATCGGCCTTGCGCGGAGAAACCCGCACGTACTTAGCGACTGCCCTGGACTGCATGTCCTATCTCTCCCTCTCGCCCGACTCGCGTCGACAAACCGCCTCGGCGACTTCAGTGCGCCGTCAGCGCTATCTCAGTACCGCTATCTCACAGAAGAAGACTTGTCGGATTTCGCGTGCCCACGGAAGGTCCGCGTGGGCGCGAACTCCCCGAGCTTGTGACCGACCATGTTCTCCGAGATATAGATCGGAATGAACTTGTTTCCGTTGTGGACCGCGATCGTGTGTCCGATGAAGTCGGGCGTGATCGTGGAACGCCGGGCCCAGGTCCGGATGACTCGCTTGTCTCCGGACTTGTTCATATCCAGGACCTTCTTCTGGAGGCTGAACTCCACGAAAGGGCCCTTCTTTACGGAACGCGCCATGAACCAAGCCTCCGCTTACTTCTTCTTCCGACGACGAACGATGAGGTTGTCGGACGACTTCTTCTTCCGTGTCTTCAGACCCTTGGTGGCCTTGCCCCACGGAGTGCAGGGGTGGCGGCCTCCCGAAGTCTTGCCCTCGCCACCGCCCATCGGATGGTCGATCGGGTTCATG
>JAGQHR010000254.1 GCA_020431745.1 Candidatus Eiseniibacteriota bacterium | reverse complement strand
ATCACGAGCCTCCTCCGCGGCGTCCCGGCAGTTTCGCTCGCTCGCGAGATCGAGTCCGAGGAACGCCCGGTTCCGATCCAATGGCTCGATGTATAGGCTCACATATCGAACGGACCGCTCGTCGGCATCGGAGGCGTCGAGGTCGGAGACGTCGAGGTCGGAGACGTCGAGGTCGGAGACTCCGAGGTCGGAGACTCCGAGGCCGAAAACGTCATGGACGCCGAAGCTCGGGCACCCGTCCGCCCGAGCCGCTGCGGAAAAGTCCGAAAGATCTGCATCCGCGACCGGGAGCGCGGCACCGACTCCGCGGATTCCCGGAAATCTGTCCGTCAATCGGAGCATGCTGGAGAACACGGTCCATTCCCGCCGCGAAACGTGATCCGAGGCCGCGAAGAGGCGGGCCCCCTGGCGCAACGCGTCGGCGTAGCTCGCGAGTTGATCGGCCGCCAGCTGCTCTGCGTCCGACGCGACTTCATCGAAGGCAACGGCGGCATGCCGCTCCCGATCAGAGACCAGGCCGTGAAGCAGGAGCGCACCCAGGCCCCAACCCAGCAGGAGCACCGCGGAAGACATCGACCGGATGCGGGGGTGAGCGATAGCGGGCAGGAGCAACGCCGCCATGCCCAGCAACGCGATCACGACCTGGGTCTGACCGACGCTCGCACCGGAACCTCCGAACGAGCGCTCGACGAGCGAGAAGCCCGAACCGATCGCGGTCAGGATCAGCCCCGAGATCGCCGCACCGCGAGTACCGAGACGCACGACGGAGATCCAGAGGCTCGGGAGACCGAGGAGAAACAGCAGGTAGGGGCCGTTCGAAACCCCGAACGTCGCCAGACCGGCGACCACTGCGAGGGCGATCACGAGTGGCAGATCACCCCGAGAGCCGGGAGCGACGGAGTGCATCGGCTGTCCGGGCAGGGCGCGCTGTCGCCGCGCGAAAACGATGGCCACCGGCACGCAACAGAGCACACCGAGCCCCGTGGCGGTACCCCAGGCGAGCCACCGAAAGACGAGCTCGTGCGCGCTCCCGTTCGCGACCCGGGTCCCGACTGCCATCGCCGCGCCTCCGATGCTCCCGGAAACGAGCGCCACCGGCAGGATCCGAACCGGCCACGCGAGCTGCCGGAGGTCGCTCCACCACGGCGTGACGCGAACGAGAGCGGTTCCGGCGACCACGGCGCAGATCTGCACTGCGGCGACCAGGAGCGAGGGCCCGAGTCCCTGCCCTTGCACGAACGGTCCGAGGAAGGCGCCGAGCAGAACCCCGGGGAGAGCGGCGTTTCCCGAGACCAGCACGACGGCCAACCCGACACCCACGGTCCACCACACTGCGGGTGGTGCATCCGGACGCAGAAGGAACCAGCCCAGCCACGAGACCAGACCGACCGAGAGCGTCCCCACGATGACGGGTTCAAGACGCAGCGACCTGATCGGTCTGCTCGCGATCTGTTTCGTGCGCGCGCGTTCGCCGCCGGGGTTCATCCGTCTCCCACTCATGAGTCCGGGTTCGACAAGCAGTTGGCCCAGCTCATGTTTTCGGCCCGGCGAGATCACTTCCTGAGCCGGGGCCCCCCTTCCGATCAGGGGTAAACCCTCAGTGGCTCCTAGGCGGGATCGAGCAGAGGGAGTGGTCCCCGCACTTTGCGCAAGGCGTGGGCCAACTGGACGTGAAGCAGAGTGGCATCGGCGGAGCTCGCCAGGGCGGACTCGTAGCGGATCTGGAACTCCGCTTCTTCGGGGCCCCGCTCGAGAATCAGGCCGTCCACTTCCGCCACCAGCGTTTCCGCCTGCCCGTCCTCCGGATCGTCCAAGATCGCGTCCAGTCGCGCGACCTTCGATGACAGTAGGCGGAGCCAGGCAAGCGCAGGATCCTCCATCAGCAGATGCAGGAGCTCCCCCGGGCCGGCGACGCGGCCTTCCGCCCGCTCCCACTCACGGCGGGCCATCTCCATGAGAACTTTGTGCTGATGCAGGAGCAGGGATCGCAGCTCGCGCAACGCCTCCGCGTCTCCGGCGCGGAAGTGCTTGCGGCTCGACCGTGGACGCGGTCGCTCGGAGTCGCTCATCGGATCCTCTCGTTCGTTCCGCTCCTTGCCTGCGGATCGACGCTCGAAAAAGCGCATGGTAGCAGGACTGTTCGCCCCGGCAAGCTACGGCATCCGAGCCCGAGCCCTCAGTCGTACTGCGGCATGACGCAGTCGAAGTCGAAGTTGCGGAGCACCAGCCTCATCGGCTCATCCGTGTCGACCCACTCCCCGTCGTCCACGTCCTCGAAGTGGCCGTAGAGCACCGCATCCACCAGAGAGCCGGAGACGTGTCCGCCCGGCGATGGATCGAATTCATCGAAAATCACCGTGCCGGTGTCCCCCTCCTGGACCGTGAAGCTCAGGATACGCGCTTCGCTCATCACGTGTCCCGACGCCGGGGTGTAGCTGACGCGCACGATGTCGCCAAAACGGCCGTCGAAGTCGATGACGTCGCCGGACGCGATGCTGTCCGGATCGAACCGAATCTCGATCCCTGGCTCGAGCGTCGCCATCCCGCGACCGGCGGGAAAGCGGATGCCGAAGTGGCGGTAGACGGCGTAGTCGTCTTCGTAGCGATCCACGAAAGCCGCACCGGGCTTGAGGGGAACCTCGAGGTGCCGACCGTTCATCTCCATGTAGTAGGGCTGATCCGGATCCGGCGCTTTCGAGCACGACAGCGTCGACAGGAGCGCGAGCACCGATCCGACGATCTGCCATCGGATCCGTCCCCCAGCGACGGCGCGGAAAGACCGGAAGGCTCGCGACGACCGCAGGGGGCGCAAGGACCGGAGGACTCCCGAAGTCGGTTGGATGCGTGGAGACGGGAACATGGCAACCTCCCCTACGGCACGGAAACCAGGCGGCGGCGACGGTTCCCCAATGATCGTCCGACCGGAGAGGTTTCTGGAGCATGGGGGCGCCCGGAGGGGAAGCCGACGGAATGACCCGAACACCGACTCCGCGGGTCGAGCGTTCCCGGCCCACATCGAGACCAGGCTCGGCCTTCACCGTGCGGCTCCTCCGCACCGCGGTCTCCCGACTCACGCCCGCGCCATGAGCGGGGAGCTGCGCTCAGTCTTCGACCGACTCGAGGTCGCTCGTCTCGTAGGACCAGGCGTCACCGTTGCGGGTCATGAGGACCCGGCCGCGCCGGCGGATCTCGTCTCGGTCGACTCCGTCGACGAACAGGATCGCCAGGTCACCGCGTTGCTCGCCGCGAGAGATCGTCGCGGTCACGGGTGTTCCATCGCGCATCCACTTGAGCTGCTCCTTGCAGCTCGCGGGATCGTCTTCCGGAAACTGCCAGCTCCCGGCCTCGCCCAGGATCTCGCGAAGCTTGGGGAAGTCCGCGTCCGCGATCGCGGTGATGTACTCGATATACGCCGCACCCGGAGCGCCGCCCCCTTCCGCGAGCGCCTCGGATGCGGGCGCGGGCGCCAGGTCCGCGGAGAAGTGGAGCTCGAACTGGAATGTCTTGTCGAAGAACTCTTCCGGCTCGGCCAGCACGAAGCTGCCCTCGACGTGGTCGGGCTCGTTCTTCGCGAGCACGAAGTCACCGGACCCGGAGGTATTGAACGACTCGGACGGTTCTTCGTTGGAGAAGTAGAGGCCGCACTCGTCACCCTCGGCATAGAGGCAGAGACGGATGAAGCCGCCGCCGGCATCGGAGACCTGGGTCTGGACGGCGTCGTCGACGTCGAACTCGGCGGCAGCCGCCGTCGCATCGACCGGAACCGAGGTCATGAACACGAACGCCTTGGGCTCGTCCTGCCCCGTATCGACCCGGAAAAGATAGGCGTGCGCGACCTCGACCGTCACCTCACCGAAACGGAAGAACCCGTCCGCCTTCCCCTCGGCTTCCGAAGGGGTGACCGAGGCTGCGACCAGGAACACTCCGCAACCGACGACGCCCAGACCTCTCGCGAATCGTTCCGACAGTCCCCACATGACCCGACCTCCGTATGCTCTCGGTCCCGTCCGGCAAACTCCAAGCTCCCCACCAGCGCGCTTCGTCCGGGGGGACGCGACGAATCGTGCGAAGGAGAATGGCAAAACCGGGAAGTCGGCGCAATCCGAACCGAGGACCGCTTCAGGGCCGTTTCAGGAACGGGAGTCGCGTTTGGTGTCGACGTAGAGGAGACCGGGGCGCGCGAGGGTTTCCTTCCGTTCGTCCTCTCCCACATCGTCGCGGATCTGGAGGTCGAAGTCGGCGCCGGCGTAGAGGGCCTCGTTGGCGTTCTCGAACAGCGAGTTGAGCTTGAGGAAGGTCTTGGCCGGCGCCTCATCGACGACGACGAGCACCTGGCGACCGACGGCGGACACGAGGAAGACCGCCTTCTCCTTCCCCGCCCGGCTCGCGAACTTCCGGAGCACACGCTGGCGCCGGGTCAGGAAGTGACGCGCCACGAAGGCGCCGACGACCACGAACGGAATGGCCGGTCCGAGGTTGTGCGCCCCGACCACCGACGTGATCGCGAGGCTGAGCAGGATCAGTCCCCAGATCACGATGAAGATGATGCCCTTGGGCCGCAGACTCGTCCCGCGGGGACGGAAACGCGCCAGCAGCGGCGTCGACCGGGTCACCCCGGAATCGAGCTCGCGCTTGACGTCCTGCAGATCCTTCACCACCGCGTTCATGTCCGGGTAGCGATCGACGGGGTCCTTCTCCAGGCAACGATCCACGATCTTCTGCAGGGAGAACGGCAAGCCGGCGCGCAGATCGCTCATGGGCCGCGTCTTGTCGAAGGCGATCGCGTGCATCGTGTCGAGCGCGCTCTTCCCCTGGAACGGCAGCTTTCCGGTCGCCATTTCATAGAGGACGATTCCGAACGAGAAGATGTCGGAGCGGTGATCCGCCGCCAACCCGCGCGCCTGTTCGGGGCTCATGTACGACGCGGTGCCCATGACCGCGCCCACTTGGGTCATGAGCACGGTCGCATCGGTCCCGTCCTCGGATCCGACGTCGACGAGCTTGGCCAGTCCGAAGTCGAGCACTTTGGGATGCCCGTCCCGGGTGACCATGATGTTGTCGGACTTGATGTCCCGGTGAACGATGCCGGCTTCGTGCGCGCGCGCCAACCCGCCCCCGACCAGGATGCCGATCTCGATGGCCGAGAGGACGTCCAGCTCGTCCCGTTCGAGGAGCTGGCGGACGGTCGAGCCGTCGATGAACTCCATCGCGATGAAGGAGACGTCACCCTCGGTTTCGATCCCGTAGATCTGGGCGATGGCGGGATGGTTCACCGCGGACGCAGCCTTGGCTTCCTGGAGGAACCGGCGACGGCGCTCTTCGTCGCGGGTCAGATCCGGCGGCAGGACCTTGAGAGCGACCGGACGGTCCAGCTGGCGGTCGCGGGCCTTGTACACCACCCCCATGCCGCCCTGCCCCAGCTTGGCCAGGACTTCGTAGTGTCCGATGGTGCTGCCGACTTCCATGCCCGCCCTTCACTGCCCGCGATCCGCATCCCAGAACGAGGCTCCGGACCGAAACGTTGCCGACCTTCCGCGAAAAACGTGCGCGGGAGGCGATGATAGAGTTCGGACTGCCCCGACTCAAGCCGCCGGTCCGCACCGTCTGCCCGCCCCCCGGCCGCTGGCGCCACACCCGGCACGGAACACCCCTTCCCCGTGCCGTGCGCGTTCACTTCT
>JAGQHR010000253.1 GCA_020431745.1 Candidatus Eiseniibacteriota bacterium | reverse complement strand
TCCATCGCGTCGGACGGCCGTCCGCAATAGGACCCGAGGAAGCCGGTCTCGTTCCGACGGCGGCCACGCGGACCCGGGTGGCGATTCTCGTATCTTTGGCCCCCCAGCACCCCACTACGGCTGTGCGACAACGGTCCGTCACGGCTCGCTTTTCCGGTGCGGAGCCGCTCGGATCACGGGTAACACGTTCCCTCGCACGGCGAGAGGAGGATTGCATGCACTGGAGAAGGGCGTCGGCAATGGTGGCTCTACTCGGAACGATCGTGGCCGGCTCGGTCGCGGCACAGGCCGAGAATCCGGACTACCGGATCCGGGCCAAGCTTCGTACTCCCAGCGATGGAGGTTGGGGAGCCGACGAATCCGTGGGCAATGTCGAGTTCCGGGTGCACTCACGCTTCCTGCAGATCTACTACGGCGGTGTCCGGCGGCAGGACGAATACAAGTTCAAGATCAGCTTCGACTACACCGATATCTCCGGCTTCGAGGAGAACTATCCCGGCAGCGTCTACGACACGGACTACGATGCCTACATCAATGACGGTTTCGTCGGACGGGTCTTCATGAACACCGAGACGACGGGAATCGGAGAGCTGGTCTACGACAGCCGCCACCCGGAACCGCCGGACCTTCCGCTTCCCGACGGCTTTCCCGAGATCGTCGACGCCGGTGACGTCGCGAGCGTCTATCCCGCCACGGGCCCGGTTCCGGCCATCGGCGATGCTCCCCCGACGGGCGCACCGCTTTTCGTGCACGTCTTCGAGGAACAGTTCGCACGCGGAGACGTGGACCAGAACGGAAAGGTGGACGAGGAGGACTTCCCCTTCCTTCTGAACAACTTCGACCCGCTCGATGAGCGCGGTCCCCACGTCGGCCCCGCGTTCGGCGACTTCAGCGGGGACAACCGCTCGGACATGGTCGACTACGACGTGTTCGTAGCCAACTGGACGGAGAGCCAGGATCCGCCGCCACCGCCGATCAGTCCCGCGTCCGTCGATGAGATCGAGTCCGGGGATCGCCTGCGCGTGGTTCTGGCGAGTCCCTTCGTGTCCGGGAGCCAGATTCGCTTGTATGTTCCGAGTCCAGGCGCAGTGACGATGGAGGTGTTCTCAATCCAAGGCGCGCGGCTCGCCAGTCGGCGACTCCAGGCGGAGGCTGGTTGGCAGTCGGTCGCGTTCGACGGACGCAGCGATCGCGGAGCGGCTCTCCCTTCCGGCACCTATCTGTACCGGGTCCGATCGGCAACCGACTCGCGGTCCGAGAAGCTCGTCATCCTTCGGTAGCGGGGCGTTCCGAAGGGCAATCTCTCGTTTCGCAACACTCGATCGGGCAGCCGCGCCATCCTCCGGAAGGCGATGCGCTGCCCGAACCAGCGCGTTCGCGGTCGACCGCGCAAACCGGCGGACCCCGGCCGAATTCCTTCTCGGCGCCCGCCACCATGGCGGGGGGGCTGTCGGAACGGGCCGAAGGTTCCCAAGACGCGACGCCTGACGGTGCTGAATCGTTCGAGTTTGTAGAATCTCGTGACTCTGCGTAGGGCGGTGCTATGCTCATCGACGAGGCGTTCTCTTCGCCTGTCGGAGGAGCGGTTCGTTGATCGTCGTGCGGGATCGTGTGCTCTGCGGTTCTGTACTCGGCGCAGTCGTCCTGGCCGTGGCGGTTCCCCGTTTGTCGTTCGGCCAACCCCTCAGCGATTGGTCGACGATCCAGTCCGTGACCGTCGACAACCTCGCCGGCCCCGATTCCCTGTTCGACTACCCGGTCCGGGTCGTCCTATCGAGCGAGACGTTCTCCTTCCCCGACGCCCGTCCCGACGGCGCGGACCTCCGCTTCGTGGGTCCCGACGGGGAAACGCAGCTCGGCCACTGGATCGAGTCCTGGAACCCCGACGCGGGAAGCGCCGCCGTCTGGGTGCGCATTCCGATGGTCCCGGCGGCGGGAAGCTCCGTCGTGAACATGCTCTACGGAAACCCGGAGGCGCCGTCGGCCGGTCACGGGGGCGCGGTGTTCCCCCTCTACGAAGACTTCGAGCGGTTCTTCCCGACGGGCCTCAACGCGCCGGTCGCACTGGACGTTCCGACCTACGATGGATCGTCCCAGGTCGTGCATCCGGACGTGATCCACGTTCCGGGAGGATGGAACGGATTCGAGTACTGGATGGCGATGACGCCCTACCCGGAGTCGAACGAAGCGTACGAGAACCCTTCGATCGTCGTCAGCGATGACGGGATTCATTGGGCGCCTCCGCCGGGGGGGACGAACCCGTTGGTGCCGCAGCCGCCGGGATTCAACAACGATCCCGACCTGCTCCTCGTGGACGACGTGATGGTGCTCTACTTCAACGAGACCAATGACGACGGACGCACCTACGAAAAGCGGATGACTTCGACCGACGGGATCGCTTGGACCGAGCCCGAGGTCGTCTGCACCGTCCCTCACCACTTGATGTCTCCCTCGGTGGTGTACGACGACGGCCTCTTCCGCATGTGGTATCTCCGGTCGCCCTCCGGCTGCAGCAGCAGCTATCAGAACGTCTACCTGCGCACGTCCCTCGACGGAGTCGCGTGGGGACCGGAGCAGCCGGTCTCGCTGGCGCCGCCCGGCCTGGTTCCCTGGCACTTCGACATCGTGAAGTCGGGCAACCTGTATCGCATGCTCTACATCGCCTATCCGGCGGGACACAACTGCACGACGACCCAGCTCTACTACGCAGAGAGCGAGGATGGGCTGACCTGGACGCCGCATACCGAACCCGTCCTCGTACCTTCGAACGGAGGTTGGGATGCAGGTCAGATCTACCGTTCGACATTCCTCGTGGAAGATCAGCGCCTGCGGATCTGGTATTCGGCACGCTCGGTCGGAGAGCAATGGCACGTCGGCTACACCGAAGGACCGCTCGCGGATTTCGAGGCGGCGAACGAGAGTCCCTGGGAGGACGTGAACGGAAGCGTGGCCGCCACGACCGAGCTTCCGCGGTCGGGTACCCACGGACTGGTCGAGGTCGGTGGCCCCGCCGCGCCGCAGGCCTTCCTCGCAATGGAGAGCCACGAATCGGTTTCGGTGTGGATGTTCGACGACCTGGGTAGCGAACCCGATCGGCGGAACATCCTGCGTGTTTGGGATCCCGGAAACCCGACCTACCCGTTGCACGCCATCGGCGTCGGAATCGACACCGGACAATCCGTGGACCACTACGTGATCCACACCGAAGGGTGGATCTACTCCACCACCTCGGTTCCGCGGACGTACGGTTGGCATCTCCTCTCGATCCGCGTACGCAGCACCGCGTGCGATCTGCTGATCGACGGCCAGGTCGTCGGAACCCTGACCGTGCTGCGCGAGTCTCGCGTCAATCGCGCGTCCATCGAGGGATCCACCGGCGGACCCGGCTGGTTCGATGACGCCTACATCCGTCCGTTCGCATGGCCCGAACCGTCGACCAGCGTCGGTCCGGCCACCCCGGCGAGCATCGATCCCGAGATCGTCCTCCGAGCCGTTCTGGACCTGCAAGCGCCGGTGCCGAACCCGGTCCGGACATCCACCCGAATCGGATGCTCGTTGCCGAGTCCGAGCCATTTGCGCGCCCGGATCTTTGCGGCGGACGGACGTCTCACCCGCACGCTGGCGGATGGTCCGCGCCCGGCGGGCCGCCAGGAGATGATCTGGAACGGGTGCGATCAGCACGGTACGCCCGTCCCGAGCGGCATCTACTTCGTCCGAATCGACGCCGGGGGTGCGAGCAGGACGCGCAAACTGATGGTCGTGCGGTGATCTGATCAGGATTCCGTCAGGCCTGCAGGCGCTTCCGGTCGATCGCGAACGAAGCGGGCCAAACGCCCCAGAGCCACCGACTCGCTCCGGAGAGACGTCTGCTACGGCGTCTCCAGATGCACCGTCGTCCCCGACCGCGTGCGATTCCCGTGGGTCAGTCGGTAGAAGTAGAGCCCGTCCGCGACCTCCCTTCCGTGGCGGTCTCGCCCATCCCAGGTCCCACGGTGCAGCCCGGACTCCATCCATTCGTCCACGAGCACGCGCACCAGCCGACCGTGAGCGTCATACACGACCAGGCTGACGAGCCCCGGCGACGGGACTAAGAACGGGATGACCGTGGAGCCGGCGAAGGGATTCGGGCGGCTCCGATACAGCGCGATGCCCGAGCTGCTCATGTCAACCGGCACTCCGGCAGACCTCACCTGGCGACCGTCGGAGAGCAGCGCCGCCACGACGTAGGTGTACGACTCGCCCTCCCGGCCCGTGCGGTCCACATAGGATCGAGCCTCGCGGGGCAGTGGCGGATCCGTCAGCAACGAGGACGACGCGGAGCTCGCGGAGCGGCGCAAGACGAGGAATCCGGAAATGCGCTCGTCGGATGCGGCCTGCCAGGTGAGCTCGATCCCACCCGCGTCCGCGCGCGCCGCGACGTTTCCCACGAGGGCCGGAACGCCGGGGCTGAAGAAGACTTCCACCTCGTTCGATGGGCCGAGAGCAACGTCTCCGTCGGTCTCGACGCGGAACCTCACAGGAACTCCGTCAGGGAGATCGGAGATCTCGAAGGAACGACCCGCGGTCGTCGCGACAAGCGACTCGTCGCCCGCGCCGGTCGATCGAAACAGGCGGTAGACCGTCGGTTCGGTCCGGCCGAAGGTCTCGAATCCCAATGTCGCACTCCGACCGGCGGTGTCGGCGGCCGCCACCCAAAGGTAGGGCGCAGTGGCGCTTCCGGTCCAAGAGTGGCGATACGCCCGGTAGTTGAACAGATCAGGCTCGTACTCCATCTCCCAGGCGATCGTGCCATCGAGACGGACCTCGGTGTTCACCCCGGAGTCGCCGAAGGAAACCAGCGTGTTGCCGTTCGACAGGCGTTGCACGTAGCCGACGATCGCACCGTAGAGAGACCGGGGATGCTCGTACTCCCAGACCCGGGTGACCGTCTTCGAAGACTCGTCGAGTCGGTACTCGATCGCGCGGGATCGAGGGGGAACGCGCGCGCTGCCGTTGTCGAAGAGCGTGATCGTCCCGCTCGCGAGTCGCCGAACCGCATGCTGGCGCGAGAACCACTCGGTGTCGCCGCGGAGCTCGAATTCGTTGCGCGGCCCGCCGAGCCTCCAGACAACCTCGCCGCTGGTGCGATCGATCTTGGTGATCTCATTGGTGTTGCGGCCCGAGAAGAGAATGTTGCCGTCGGTGTCTCGGTCGATCGCATTGCAGTGAACGTAGTCGACCCGATCCCGGGTCAGGTCGATGCCCTGCGCATCGGTGATCGCGAAGTGGTCCCAGCTTCGCCACTGAAAGACCACGTTCTTGTCGAGGTCCAGCTCTTGGATCACGAGCCCCGCGACCAGTGCGTTCGGATCGCCCCCGTCGACGACCTGGCTCATGTCGATCGGCTGCCAGTCGTAGATGATGAGCAGCGCATGGCCGTCGGGAAGGATTCGAAAGTCATGAAAATCGAGCGCCGGATAGCCGTTGCCCGCATAGAAGGAGTCGTACGGAGCGTAGGTATCGTCCAGGAGGACGATCCGCGGGGGATCACTTTCCTCGGCGTAGCTCAAGAGCCCGTTCGACTCCTGAACCTTGAAGTCCATCACCGAGTGCGGGAACCGGCGGAAGAAGAGCGGCGCGCCGTCGTTCCCGAGGATCATCAGATAGGGCGAACGGGACACCGTCGCGAAGCGGCTCTGGCTGTTGGTGG
>JAGQHR010000252.1 GCA_020431745.1 Candidatus Eiseniibacteriota bacterium | reverse complement strand
GAGGATCGGCCCGTAGAGGAGCCAAAGCAGGGCCGCGATGCGGGCCACGGCGGATCCGGCCCGGCGACGCGCCGCGAGAAAGAGGAGCACGCCGGTCCCGAGCCCGAGAATCGTCTGCAGAATCTGCACGCCCAGGACCGTGGACGTTACCGCGGTGGTGGACCGAACGAGCGAGCTCAGGACCAGCGGATAGAGCGGGCTCTGAAAGAAGACGGTGTGCGGGTTGAAGGATCCGCCGGCCAACGCTCGCGCCGACTCGAGATAGAGCTGCCCGTCGATGACGGGTTCAGAGATGCGCAGGTCGTTCCGGAGCACGAGCACCGTCCACACCCGCAGGGCGGCGGCGAGGAGGAGGATGGATGCGAGAAAGACGCGGTCTCGGTTCAGCGCGTGCGACATTCCGGATGCTTCATGTCTGGGGCACTCCGGTGCTCCGACGCCGCTCCTCGGAGGCGACGGGGGCGGCGGACTCGACCGTCTCCCGACTCCGTTCTTCCTTGCGCTCCTCGCGCTCCTTGGGGGCCCGGATGAACTGCGAAAGCACCGCTTTCAGAGTCGTGGGGTCGACGTTGCGGATCAGACGGCCGCCCTCGGCGATCGCGATCTGCCGGGTCTCTTCGGAGACCGCGATCGCGACCGCGTCGGTCTCTTCCGAGACGCCGAGGATCGCCCGGTGGCGGGTGCCGAGGCTGCGATCGAGAGCCATCGATTGGCTGAGCGGAAGAATGCAGCCGGCCGCGATGACGTGGTTGCCGCGAATGATGACCGCACCGTCGTGGAGCGGCGCCGGCGGAATGAAGATGGTCTCCAGAAGCTCGGCCGAAAGGTTGGACTCGAGCATGGTTCCGGTCTCGATGTAGCTGCGCAGTCCGGTGTTCCGCTCCAGCACCACGATGGCCCCGAGCCCGCGCTTGCGCAGGTTGAGCAGGGCATCCTCGATCTCGCCCAGATGCGAGCCCTCTTCGAGACGGAAGATCCGACGGAAGAGGCGACTGTGTCCGATCATCGTGAGACCGCGACGGAGCTCGGGCTGGAAGAGGATGAGGAACGCGACCACCCAGACGGTCTTGAGCGAAGCCAGGATCCAGTTGAGCGCCGTCAGGCGGAACAGATCGGCGAGCGCGGAGAGCAGGAGAATCGCGATGAGCCCGAGGAACATCTGGGCGGCGCGGGTTCCGCGCACGAGCAGGAAGATGTGGTAGATCAGGAACGTGACGATGGCGACATCGAGGATATCGAGCAGCCAGCGCATATCCTGGAAGTTCATCCACTCCTCCTGGTGGTTCCGGAGACCGAAATCGACGGGATGCGGGGCTCGGCGCTTCGATCTCGTTTTCGGCGCCATTGTAACCGATCTTGCGCAAGCCCGCAGACACCGTCGGGCCTCGCGCGGGTTCCACTCAGCGCAGGTCGGCGATTTCGTCGGCGATGCGGAGGGCCCGGACCGTGGCGCGGACGTCGTGGACGCGGACGATATGCGCCCCCGCGAGGGCGGCCGCGACGTGTGCGGCGAGGGAGGCCTCGATCCGTTCGTCCACGGGCAGGCCGGGACTCCCCGTGGGCTTTCCGGCGTCGGTTCTCGCCAAGAACGACTTGCGAGAGGCGCCGATCAGGATGGGGCATCCGAGCCGCGCCAGGGCCGGGAGCTCGCGGAGGAGCGTGTAGTTGTGAGCGCCCGTCTTTCCGAATCCGATCCCCGGATCGACGACGAGCTGATCCGGGGGAACCCCGTGGGCGCGGGCGAGCGCGCACGATTCCTCCAAGACGGAGACGACTTCCCTCGTGACGTCGTCATAGCGCGGATCGGTCTGCATCGTGCGGGGTGTGCCGCGCATGTGCATGAGGATCAGCGCGGCTCCGGAGCTCGCGGCGAGGTCGGCGAGCTCGGGAGCGAACTGGAGCCCGCTCACGTCGTTCACGATCGAGACGCCCAGGTCCAAGGCGCGGGCGGCGACCTCGGGCTTGGTGGTGTCCACCGAGACGGGGATCGCACAATCGCGCGCCGCTTCCCGGAGCACGGGCTCGATTCGCCGCCACTCTTCCGTCCAGGGGACTTCCGGTGCCCCCGGACGGGTGCTCTCGCCCCCGATGTCGATCCAGTCGGCCCCCTCTTCGATCATGGCGTGCAGGCGGTCGACGGCGGCGCCGGTTGCCGTGTGGACGCCGCCGTCCGAAAAGGAATCCGGAGTGCAATTGAGGATCCCCATGACGAGCGTGCGCGGACCGAGCTCGATGGAAAACGAACGCGCCCGCAACCGATGGCGCGGGCGCGTCGGAAACGCGGACCGTTCGGTCACGGAGCCTAGGCTCCGGACGGACCGGGCAACGGATCCGGTCGGATGATCGGTCCGGTCTTGCTCGGAGACTCGACCCGGGGCGGGCGCGCCGGCTCGGGCTTCTCTTCCGCCGTCGTCGTCGTCTCCGTTTCGGACGGCTTGTCCTCCGCCGGGGAGACCCCCAGGACGATCCCGATCTCGCGGCGATCCAGCACCTCGCGTTCGAGCAGGGCCTGCGCGAGGGCGTGCAGCTTGTCGAGGTTTTCCGTCAGGACCGACTTGGCCGTGTCGTAGGCCGCGGTCACCAGCTTGGAGACCTCTTCGTCGATCATTTCGGCGGTGCGCTCGCTGTAGTCCTTGTGGGAAACGAGCTCGCGTCCCAGGAAGACCATGTCGTCCTGCTTGCCGAAGTTGAGCGGGCCGAGCTTGGCGCTCATGCCCCACTCGGTCACCATCTTGCGAGCCAGGTTGGTCGCCGTCTGGATGTCGTTGGACGCACCATTGGTGATCTGTCCGAAGATGAGCTCCTCCGCGGCGCGTCCCCCCATCATGGTGGCCATGGTGTCGACGAAGTACTCGCGCGTGCGCGTGTAGTGGTCCTTCTCGGGCAGGAAGTGGGTGACGCCGAGGGCGCGTCCGCGCGGAATCACCGTCACCTTGTGGATGGGGTCGGCATTCGCCTGCATCCAACCGACCAGCGCATGTCCCGATTCATGGTAGGCCGTGACCTTCTTCTCCTCCTCGGAGAGGATCATCGACTTCCGCTCGGTCCCCATCATGACCTTGTCCTTGGCTTCCTCGAAGTCGCGCATCGAGATCTTCTTGTGATTCTTGCGCGCGGCGAGGAGCGCGGCCTCGTTGACGAGGTTGGCCAGCTCGGCGCCGGCCAGGCCGGGCGTTCCCTTGGCCAGGGTCATGAGGTCGACGTCGTCGGAGAGCGGCTTGCCACGGGCGTGCACCTTGAGGATTCCTTCCCGCCCCCGGGCATCGGGCCGGTCGACGACGATCTGACGATCGAAACGGCCGGGCCGCAGGAGCGCGGGATCGAGGACGTCGGGTCGGTTGGTCGCGGCGATCAGGATCACACCCTCGTTCGACTCGAAGCCGTCCATCTCGACCAGCAGCTGGTTCAGCGTCTGCTCGCGTTCGTCATGGCCGCCGCCCAGGCCGGCGCCGCGGTGACGACCGACGGCATCGATCTCATCGATGAAGATGATGCACGGGGCGTTCTTCTTGCCCTGCTCGAAGAGGTCGCGGACCCGCGACGCGCCCACGCCCACGAACATCTCGACGAAGTCCGAGCCACTCATGCTGAAGAAGGGGACCCCCGCCTCGCCGGCCACGGCCTTGGCGAGGAGCGTCTTGCCCGTGCCGGGAGGGCCGAGCAGAAGCGCGCCCTTGGGGATTCGGCCGCCGAGCGCCTGGAACTTCTTGGGATCGCGCAGGAACTCGATGATTTCCTGGAGCTCTTCCTTTGCTTCATCCGCCCCCGCGACATCGCGGAACGTCACCTTGACCGCATTCTCGTTGAGGATGCGGGCTTTGGACTTGCCGAACTTGAGTGCCGCCGAGCCCCCTGCCTGCATCTGCCGGATGAAGAAGATCCAGAGGAGGAAGATCGCAAGCAGTGGAATCCACCAGGAGAAGAAGATGTTGAACCACGGCGTGCTGGTCGGTCGGGAGCGGATGTCCGCGTTGGGATTCTCCGCCCAGATCTTGTCTGCGAGGTCCGGATCGTCGGCGGGCAGGATGACCTTGAACTGCTTGACCGGCGTCCGGTGCTGGCCGTTCCCGCTCAACATCACCTCGTCCTTGAACGTTCCCTGGACGTCCCGCTCGATGATGAGGAGGTCGGCGATGTTCTTGGCTTTCACCTGCTGCATGAACTCGGTGTAGGAGATCTCGTGCTCGTTCGCGCTCCGGCTCATGATGCCGTGTACGAGGACGACGGCGAGGAGGGCGAAGAGGAGCCAGAAGGTGAAGGCACGGAACTGCCGGCCGGGGATCTGCCCCATCGGACGGCGGGGCCCGCCGCCACGGCCGCCGCCCTGGGGCGGAGGGGTCTTCTCGGAAAAGAACATCGTGCTCAGATTCATGCGGACTCCCTCGTTCCCGGGGTCTTGGCGAGTGCGTTGGGCTCCAGGACTCCGATGAACGGCAGATTGCGGTAGCGCTCTTCGTAGTCGAGACCGTAGCCCACCACGAATTCGTTATCGATCCGAAAACCCGATTCGTCCAGCGGAACCGACTTCTGGGCCTCCGCCGGCTCGATCATCGCGCAGTAAACGATCCGCTTGGGCTGGTGGAGCCGGAGGAAGCGGTCCACGTACTGGATCTTGGTTCCCCGGGCCCGGATTCCTTCGACCAGGACTACGGAGCGGCCCCGGACGTTGCTGCGCAAGTCGTGGAGGACGCGCACGGCCGTGGGGTCGAGCTGACGCCGGTCGTATCGGGAGACCTTGAGGAAATCGATCTCGTGATCGCCGTCATAGACCCGGATCAGATCCGAGAGGAACACCACGCCTCCACTCAGCATGCCGATGAACACGGGGACGTCGCCTTCCAGACGGGCCCTCACCGACGCGCCGATCTCTCGTACCCGATCCCGGATTTGCTGTTCCCCCAACAAGACGCGGAGATCGGAGCTTCCGACGCGCAGACGATCACCCGTTTGGAATCTCGAATACACGTGCCCGGATCCTCCAGCCTGCCGAACGTCGTCACGGTCTCTTCGATGCGGTATCTGCCTCGGTCGGCGGCGCAACTCGGAGTACCAGCTCGAGCTCTCGTCGATTCACCCGAGCCATCACGCCGTGGGGGAGGTGGATCTCGTGGGGGTGTGGATCTCCGAGAGCACGCAAGGTCGCCAAAATGTGGGAGCTGCCGAGACCTCGGGCCGAGCCTGTCAGCGAGCTAAACGCCCGTCGGATAACTCCTTCGATCAAAGTCCGATGATAGGAGCCCAGTCGGACGCGATCAAGACGGATCGAGCGACCGTTCGAAACCGGGCCCAGCTCGGCCCACACACGGTCGGTTTCGTGATCGAGCCACTCGAGGGTGCGGGCGAGACTGGCCGCGGTCCGGGCGAGCACGGCGCGGGATCCGGCGGAGAACTGCTCCTCGAGAAGCGGCATCAGGACCTTGCGCACGCGATTGCGGAGGAAGCGCAGGTCCTCGTTCGAGGGATCCTCCCGCCAGGGAATCCCCGCGGCTTCGGCGGCTGCCCGGATCTCCCGGCGAGGCACCGCCAATAGGGGACGCAGGATCCGGGTGCGGGGTGGGTGCGCATTCGGGGGCGACCCTCTTCGGGGGGGGCGGATCACCGGAAGGGGCAACGGGATGCCTGAAACGGGTGCCATCGCACCGAGTCCGCGCAGTCCGCTCCCTCGCAGAAGCCTCAGAAGCACCGTCTCGGCCTGGTCGTCCTCGGTG
>JAGQHR010000251.1 GCA_020431745.1 Candidatus Eiseniibacteriota bacterium | reverse complement strand
TGAGACTCTCGTGGGTCACCCGCTCGAGGCCGCGCGCTTGTGGGACGGTCGCGTGGTCGAAGCGGCAGCCGATGCGGCGAATCACGGAGCTACGCTCCGAGAGGTCCAGGTCGAAGCCGACACCGTAGCCATCGGTGTCGTCGACGACCTGGCCGGACTTGTCCTCGATGTGGCCGCGACGGATCGCGAACATGCCCAGCAGGGATACCTCGAGACCGCGGGTGGTGATGTCCTTCTCATCCTCGTACGGTGAGAGCTCTCGATCGAGGCCTCCTACGATTCGCACGAGATTGCCGACGACGGGCACGGGAATCAGGGCAAGCTCCGCCGCCAAACCCACGCGATCGATCCGGATCAGAGGATCTTTGTCGGCGGGGCTGTACTTGATCTCGCGGTCGAAGACGTTTCTGCGTACCGCCGCGGCGCGAAATCGCAGGGAGGAATCCTCCGGGCGGAGAACACCGAGGGGAATGCGGTAGCCCGCCCGCACTCCGGCGTCGAGGTCGTATCCGTTGCCGGTGAGGTCCGCCAAGGGTGTGTCCTGATGGGCTCGAACCCACTTCACGTTCAGGCCCACCTGTGCCTCCCAAGGGCTCGGCCGGTCCGCCAGGATCGGCACCAAGTCCAGGCCGGCGCCCAGCAGGTTCGTCGACTCGGAGCTCTCGAACCCGCCCGGCTGGGTCCCATAGTCCAGGCTCGATCGATGAACGGCCACGCCGACCGGACCGATCGGAACGGCGGCCGCATAGGTCCGGATGTATGTGTCCGATGAGAAGTCCGGAACCAGGCGAGCCTTCGAGTACGGGCTCACCGCGATTTCCCTGATCTCCGCGAGGGCCGCCGGATTCCACCATCCGGCGCTCGGTCCTTCCGCGATGGCGGTGAAGGCACGGCCCATTCCCTGTGCGCGCGCGTCGGGGGGGATGTCCTGGGACTGCGCTCCGGAAGTGAACGCCGCCGCCGAGCCTCCGACGGCGAGCGAAAGCAGGACCGCAACGGTAGAACCGAGGAGATGGGCGTGGGAGCGAACCATGACCTGGGGAAGCATCGCGACCTCTCTTCCTGTCATTCGTGACCATTGGCACGCACACCAGAAGTGGGCTCTCGGCGGCACATCGCGACCTCATGCCGGGAGTCGAGTTTGCTCGGCGACCTTTGCCACGCGGAACCTACCACACGGAGAGATTCACTCGTCTGTGGCCACTACCCCGTATGTGGCCTCACGCACGCCCCAAGGGTCGGCCGGCTGCGGACGTTGCGCGAGTGGGTGTTGCCGCGACTGCACCTCGGTGGCTCGGTCCGGCACTTCGGGATCGCTGAGCATCACCGGCCCGGCGGTCGCCGGAGAACACCAATCGCCGAACAGAGGGTCAGCGGTCGGAATCGTCCCCAGACGCGCCGAGCTCGATCGCACGCACGATGTAGCTCGGGACGTACTCCAGCTTCGGCCGGTGGAGCACGGCCTGGTTGTAGTTGCCGCCGAAGGAGACGACGAGCAGGTCCAGCTCGGGGATTCCGATGAGGTACTGCCCGCCGTTGCCGCCCGCATAGAATCCCCGGACGGTTCCGCCTCGATCGGGATAGTCGATCGTCCACCAGAGATAGCCGTAGCCCTGGTCGCGCAGCCGGACCAGGGGCGAGATCGACTCGCTGACGAATGATGCGTCGAGGATCGTGCGATCGTCCCAGCGGCCGTCCTGCAGCAGCAGTTGGCCGATCCTGAGGAAGTCGCGCCCGGTGAGGCGCAAGCCGCCGCCACCATAGCCTTCACCGGCGGGGGTGAGGTTCATCGCGTAGCGCCCGAGCCCCAATCGCTCGGCCAACTCCTCGCGATAGAGATCGGGCAGCCAGCGCCCCGTCGCCGCGCTCGCGACCGCGCCCGCCAGGTTCGCGCCACCGCTGCAGTAGGCCGCGTGCTCGCCGGGCGCGTGCACCATCGGGAGGTCCAGCGTGTAGCGTGCCCAGTCCGGCTGCTCGGTCTGGTTCTGCATCGCGTCCTCGTTGCCGGGGGAGTCGGAGTCGCCGTCGTCGCACGCCAAACCGGACGACATCGTAAGGAGATCCTGTAGCGTGATCTTCGATTTGCGCGCGTCGTCCGTGTCGTTCGCGTCGGTCCGGTCTGGAGCGACCCGATCGGTGACAGGCTGGTCCGGTGCGACACGATCCATCGCGACCCGGTCCGGTGCCATCGATTCGCGAAGGAAGGGGACGACCGCGGTGGAAAGCGCCAGCGGCGCGCCGTCCTGGATCGCGGCCCCGACGAGCACGGAGGTGATGCTCTTGGAGGCCGAGCGGGTGTCGTGGATCTCGTCGCGGTTGCTGCCGTGGAAGTACTCCTCCAGAACCAGCTTTCCATGACGCGCGACGAGCAGGGCGTGGATCTCCGGCGAATCGATCGCCACCATCGGTTCGTCGAGGATGAGCTGCACCAGCTGTTCCATCGTGGCCACGTCCATGTCGACATCGGCCAACGAGGCCACGGGCCAACCGTCGTCCGTCGCTGCGGGTGGTCGGTAGACGTATGGCCCCTGCGGTCCAGGCCGCGGATAGAAGTCGCTCTCGTGGCCGTCGACGCGCTGCAGACGATATTCGCCGCCCAGGTCCGGAATGTCGATCGTGAGCGCGCGCGAATCCGCGTCCAGCTCGCCCGTCAGAACCTCCTCCACGCCGGCTAGGAAGCGGACCTGCGATCCGGTGCGTTCCACGCGGTCGAAGGAGAACCACCGCCCGAAGTTCGCCTCCGGATTGCGGAAGAACCCGCGCACGACCCCGTCGGCATCGCGGACCAGCGAGAGATAGAAGGTGATGCGGTCGTCCAGGGGCCGGACTACGCCCTCCCAGCAGCCATTCGCGTCGGTCGGGATGGCACTGGACGCTTCCGTGTCCGACGCCGCGGGTCGCCACGCGCGGTCAGCCCCGGCTCCCGGATCGAGAGTGCGCGGTGCCACGGGCTCGAGCGTGACCGGGGTCGCGTAGCGGACCGTGCTCGCGACGGTCGCGGGCTGGATCCAATGCCCTTCGATCCGTCCGTTCGCGAGCAGGCGACCGCGGAATCCGCCCTGCTCGTCCGGCAGGTCGAAGCGGAGCTCGGTGCTGCCGGCGTCGATCGACTCGCCGCTGCGGGTGGCCTCGTCCGGTGCTGCAGCGGGCCAGGCAAACGTCACCTCGGCGTCGGCGATGGTCGCGCGGGCCTGTCCGTCCTGAACGCACACGCGCAAGACTCCGCGGCGCGCCGGACCGAAGTCTCGGCGCGCGGACCAGAGACCGACCAGAGCCGCCGCGTCTTCCCGTTCGTTCATCCTGCCTCCGGTGGCGTCGTCGGCGGAGCTATGTGCGGTGGTGCCGTTCGATGCACCGGCGGGACCGACCGACATCGGACCCTTGATGCTCACGAGCGACATCATCACGAATGCGACGGAGATCGCATATCTCGCGGCGATCCCGATGCGGCTGCGGACATGCCGCGGCCGACAGCTTGGATCCTCATGACGGCAGCCCGGCACCGGGATCGTCGTCCTCATGCTTCACTCCCGAGCGGATCCCCTGCCGGCGATCCCGCGTCCGCGTTCCTCTGTTCCAGCCACTCGAGGACCGGGATCACGCCGCGCTCCAAACTCTGCCTCAGCAGCTGACACGCCTGCGGAAGGTCGGCGTTGCGGAGCGCGTCCACGATCGCCGCCTTCGACCCCGACGACTTGCGGAGCACGCGCCGCTCGCGCATCGCTGCCAGCTCGTAGCGATGGGTACGCAGCATGAACTGCTCGATCAGCTCCACGAGGACGGGATTGGGACAGTCCGCCCAGAGGACGCGGTGCCATTCGTCGTCGAGCTCGATCGCGCGCCGGACGTCGGTCGCGCTCGCGAGCTCTTCGTGCAGGGACACGAGGCGGGCGATCCCATCGGCGGGGGGGAGTCCGGAGAGACGGAGCGCCTCCGGGTCCAAATAGGAACGGATGGGATAGATGTCCCGCGCTTCCGCAGCGGTCAGCTCTCGCACGGACAGTCCCTTCCGAGGTACCGCGAGGAGCGCTCCTTCGCGGGTGAGTCCCGCGAGAGCCTCGCGCAGCGGAGTCCGGCTCACCCCGAGGGACGCTGCGAGCCGGACTTCGTTGATGCGCCCGCCGGCGGGGAGTCGGCCATCGAAGATCCACTCCCGGAGCTCTGCGGCGATGTCCGTACTCAGATTGGGTCTATGAGATTGCATACTGTATACAGTATGCAATGAGTGGCTCCAGCTCGCAAGGAAAGAGGGTGAGGGCGGTTGCCATTCCGACGCGGGACGAGGGCTGGAGGGGGACCAGCCCGGCCGGCCGAGTGGAGCTCTCACGAGCAATCCAGTGGCTCCGAGGGGAGATGATGGGCCCCCGGGGGCCCCCGGATGGGTTCGCGAGTGCGCTCGGTGGAGCGAGGAGGCTCCCGGATGGGTTCGCGAGTGCGCTCGATGGAGGACGGCCGCGTCCCCGTGGGGTCTAGTGGGAGCTGCGCGCCCGGGGTTCGGTCACTGTTTTCGTCGCAGACGCCGGCAGCGTGTGCACGCAGAAGAGGACCACGAACGTCCCGGTCATCGCGAACGCGGCCATGGCCAGGTGAAGGAGAAGTGGTGCGTGCCAGGTCATCGCGATTGCCGAACCGATCCCCAGCCACATCGAAGTGACCGCCGCCACCTTGGCGCGACGGGGCATGGCCCGGGTCTCCATGAATCGACGGAGCGGCGGACCCAGGCGCGGGTGCGAGATGAGCTTGTGGTGCAACGCCGGAGAGCTCCGCACGAAGAACCACGAGGCTACGATCAGGAAAATGGTGGTCGGAAGGCCCGGGACGAACAGCCCGATGGTTCCCAGGGCGACGGAGAGGGATCCGATCCCGATATAGATCCACCGCCGTACGGTGGGGAGGGGCTGGATCGCCGGACAGGTTTCCGGCGCGCTGCGCTCCGGTCGGTTCGTCATCTGGGGTCCTCTCATCGCGGGTCCGACCCGCTCCGGTTCCGAGACTTGTCCGGAGTTATCGGGACCGGCCACGGCGCAACTTTACCGCGGGCTGCCGGCATCCGGAACTCGTTCCGGCAGACTTCCTTCCCGAATCTCCCCCTGACCGCCGACGTTCCCGGACGGGCGCGTCGGTGGGGCCTTTCACCCGTCGATACGCTACAATCGTCCCGCACCCGCCATCCCCCGGCGGATCGAGCAACGATTTTTGGGCTCCAACACTCCCGTGGGAGGCATCCCCATGCGCAACCTGCCCCTCCGTCTCGCTCTCGTTCTCGTGGTCGTCCTCGTCGGATCGACGGCTGTCTGGCGCTTCGTCGGCACCCGACTCACCGAACGGGGGCAGGCATCGGTGCCATCCTCGTCGCATCTCGACGAAGGAAGCGATTGGGATGCGGAAGTGGAAGGACGGGCCATCCTGCAGAACCTCGGTGTGCCCCGGGGGCCGTTCTCTCCCGTGCTGGCCGTGCCGATGGATCGCGAGCGGCTGTTGCCCGCGTTCAATCGTCGAGTGAACGACCCGGCCGGCGAGGCGGTCGGAATCGTCCAGTCCGAGGTCAGCATCGCGGTGCTCGGCGACAAGATCTGCGTCGGATGGAACGACGGGCAGGGCTTCGTCGACGGGAGCGGAGTGTCCGGCTTCGGCTACTCGAACGACCGCGGCATGACGTTCGTGGATGGAGGCGATGTTCCCGGGAGCGCCAACGTCGATGTCTTCGGCGACCCG
>JAGQHR010000250.1 GCA_020431745.1 Candidatus Eiseniibacteriota bacterium | reverse complement strand
ATCGGCTCGCGGCGGCGCACGCATCCCAACCGATTCCCGCGCTCCTCATCCTTCGGGACCAAGCGCCGATCGCGCGGATATCGACAGAGCTGACTGCGCGACGCGCATCACGCCGGGAACGGCACCGGGAGATCGTCCATGCGCTCCGCGAGGAGGCCGCGCTCGCGCAGCCGGCGATCCTCGAACGGCTGGACGCGCTACGCGCGGAAGGGCGGGTGCAGGGATACACCCCGTACTGGATCGCCAACCTGATCGTGGTGGAGGGCGAGCGTTCCGCCATCGAAGAGCTGGCGGCGCGCGATGACGTGGCCCAGGCGGAAATCAACTTCCGTCCCGCCTTGGTCGAACCGGTGGAGATTCCCGCCGGAGTCGCCACCGCTGCCCGTACCGGAATCGGCGTCACCCCGGGACTGCGAGCGATCGGCGCCGACCGTTGCTGGTATGAGCTGGGAGTCAACGGTACCGGTGCGTTGCTCGGCAACCTCGACACCGGCGTCGACGGCACCCATCCGGCCTTGTCGGGCCGGTGGCGCGGCAATCATGAGCCCTGGCAGGAGTGCTGGAAGGATGTGCTCGGAACCGCCACGCAGTTTCCGACCGACACCTACGGTCACGGTACCCACGTCATGGGTACCGAAACCGGACTCGGGATGGCCACCGGGGACACCATCGGCGTCGCCTGGGGAGCCGAATGGATCGCCGCGAACGCGATCAATCAGGCGGTCGGAGGCGAGTTCGACAACGACGTCATCGCGTGCTTCCAGTGGTTCGCCGATCCCGACGGGGATCCCGAAACGATCGACGACGTCGCCGACGTGATCCAGAACTCGTGGCGCATCAACGAAGGGTACGGCCACGGCTACACCGACTGCGACACGCGCTGGTGGATCGTGATGGACAACGTCGAGGCCGCCGGCACCGCGCTCGTCTTTTCGGCGGGCAACGAAGGGCCGGGCGCGCAGACGATCGGATCCCCCGCCGATCGCGCGACGACCCCCCTCAACGCCTTCTCGGTCGGCGCCGTCGACGCCACCCATTACGCATTTCCCTACCCGATCGCGGATTTCTCCAGCCGGGGACCCAGCGGGTGCACCGGCAACCCGATCAAGCCCGAGATCTGCGCTCCCGGCGTCGAGGTCTACTCGAGCATCCCCGGAGGCGACTACCAGCAGATGAACTGGAACGGCACGTCGATGGCCGGACCTCACGTCGCCGGAGTCGTCGCGCTCATGCGCTCGGTCGATCCCAATCTCGAGGTCGACACGATGAAACAGATCCTGCTCGACACCGCCCGGGACGAAGGAGACCTCGGGGAAGACAACGCCTACGGTTGGGGAGTCGTCGACGCCTACGAAGCGGTCCTGACGGTGCGCGCGGGACTGAGCACGATCGGCGGCACGATCACCAACGCCAGCGACGGCGGCGTGCCGCTCCCGGGCGCGACCATCCGGGTGCTGGGAGCGGAGCGGGAGCTCACGAGCGGGACGGATGGGACCTACCTCGGGTTCTGTGCTCCGGGAACGTACACCGTCGAGTTCAGCCACCCTTCATGTCTCACCGACTCGATCCCCGGCGTCGTGATCGCGGACTCGTCGGACGTCGAGCTGGACTTCGGTCTCACGGACATCGTCGCGCCCGTGATCGCCGACGTGTACTACCCGCTCTATCAGGAGAACACCACTCCGGTGCGGGCGACGGTGGACGATCTGAGCACCGTCGCACGCGTGGACCTCGTCTATCGTGTCAACGGCGGAGCCTGGAACACCATCCCGATGTCGGTCGCGGTCACGCATCTGGGCAACTACGCCACCGACATCCCCGGACAGACCGCCGGCGCTCTCGTCGAGTTCTACGTCGAGGCCGAGGATGTCGCCGGAAACGTCGGACAGGAGCCGGCGAGCGCGCCGGCCGACCTCTTCGCGTTCACCGTCGCTCCCGCCTACTTCGTGGATGACGCAGAGAACGATCGGGGATGGTCGCTGAGCCAACCGACCGACACGAACGCCGGGCGTTGGGTGCGGGCGGATCCGATCGGAACGATCTGGTTGGGAGAGCAGCTGGAACCGGCGGACGATCACACGCCGGATCCCGGCACCTACTGTTTCGTCACCGGATTGGGAACCGTCGGTGGACCGCCGCAGGCATCGGACGTCGACAACGGGTGCGTGACCCTCACCTCTCCCCCGATCGACCTCTCCGGCGCCACGGCGGCGCGGCTCTCGTACTGGCGATGGTACGGGCAGATGAGCGGACCGGGGGCGGCGTTCACCACGTCCATCAGCACGAACGGCGGCGCCACCTGGACGTGGCTGGAATCGATCAGCTACCAACAGAACAGCTGGGTCGAGCGGCAGTTCGTGCTGGCGCCCTACGGGCTGAGCGACTCCACGCTCTTTCGCTTCGTCGCTTGTGACAACGGACCGGAGACGCTGGTGGAGGCCGCCGTCGACGACTTCGTGATCCTCGTCGATCAATCCGATCCCAGCGCGGCGGACGACGACCCGACCGCGCTGCCGACCCAGATGCTCCCGAACCTCCCGAACCCCTTCACCGGAGCCACCACCATCCGGTACCGCCTGGCCACCGCGGCGGAGGTCCGGATCTCGATCTTCGATGCGGGAGGTCGACGGGTGCGACGGGTCTTCGAAGGCACAGCCACCCCGGGGGCCCACGCCATCGAGTGGACGGGGGATGACGATGCCGGCCGTCCCGCTCCGGCCGGCGTCTACCTGGTTCGGTTCGAAACAGAGGACTTCCGCGCCGATCGCAAGATCATCCGCACGCGCTGAGCGCCGGCGATCCGTGCTCAGCCGAACTGCACGGATCGTCGCGTGAAGGAGCCGGCCATCCATCCCGTGATCGGGAAGTCGACGACCGCACGATCGGATCCGGCCGCACCCGACGCCACCACCAACGGCACGAAGTGCTCGTGGGTCGGCAGCGACTGGCGCACGCCGGGAGCAAGCTCGCGATAGCGCACCAAGGCATCGACGTCCGTGGTCTCGAGGGCTTGCGTCACCCACGCATCGAAATCGGCGGCCCACGCGGGAGTCGGCGCGTCGGGACGGAGATCGAGCGTCCGGAGATTGTGGGTCACGAATCCGCTCCCGACGATGAGTACGCCTTCGTCCCGCAACGATTCGAGCGCCCGCCCCAGGGCGAAGAGCTCGGGCGCGTCGAGGGTCGGCAGCGACATCTGCAGGACCGGCACGTCCGCCCGCGGGTACATCGCGACCAAGGGCACGTACGCGCCGTGGTCGAGGCCGCGGGTCGGGGCATCGAGAACACTGCGCGTCGTTCCGGAGCCGACGAGCAGATCGCGGGTACGGGCCGCGAGCTCCGGAGCGCCCGGCGCCGGATACGTGACCTCGTAGTAGCGAGCCGGGAATCCGTAGAAGTCATAGACGAGCGGCACGGTCTCGGTGGCTCCCAGCGTCACCGGCTGATTCTCCCAGTGGGCGGAGACCATCAGGATGGCACGCGGCCGCGGAAGCGCCGCGCTCCAGCCGGCCAGCTCGCGCACCCAGGTCGCGTCGTCCAGAAGAAACGGAGAACCGTGGGCCAGGAAGACCACCGGCATCCGGCCCGATCCGCCCGCATCCGTCGCTCCAGGGTCGGCGCCCGTTTCAGCGGAACCGGCAGTCGCATCCGACGGCACCATCGCGGCCTCGCTTCCCCGGAGCGGCAGCGCGCCCACGGCGGCCAGGAGGCCGAGGGCCGTCCGACGGTCGATGGGTCGCTCCAGGTCCAAAGTGTTCCTCCCGTGAACGTGGCTCCGGCTCCTTGCCGGACCTCGTCGCGAGCGTATCAGATGCAGCGAGGATCGCATCGGGCGGTCCGCGGTTCATTGGGTTGGTCGAGAACCGGCGGGGCCGGAAAAGACGCGACCGGGCCTGGCAGAAATCTTGATCCCTTCCGCTCGCATCCGACGCCTTTCCCTGCGACGCCCTTCTCGACAAAAGAGAGCTCGCGATGCCGAACGACCCGAACCTCCCTCCCGGCCGGCAGCCGGATCCGCGTCCCTCGGCCCCGTCCGGTGCCACCAGCGGTCCGGACGTCGAACCGACCTGGGGCGACGGCTCGACACCCCGGCCGTCGATCAGCCTCGTCGCGATCGCACACCCCCTCCACGACCGGCTGGAGCTGCACCTCCACGCCGGTCCGCGCGATCAGGTCGCGATCGGTGACGTCGTGGAGATCGCCGACGCCGACGGGGCACCCATCTGGTTCTATCGCGTCGGCGCCGACGACTTTCCGAATCCCTGCATCACGTGGGACGGCCGGACCACGAACGGCGGACGGGCCGCCTCGGGGATCTTTTGGATTCGCGTCGCGCGGGACGAGATCACGCTCGCGGCTACGTGTCTGCATCACGCCGGGGCACGAACGGAGAGTTGATCGCTCCGGGATTGCCTCCCGCGACGGCCACACCATAGACTCCGGCCATGTTGCGCTTCAGGAGCGGCGGTTCCGTGCTGCTCGGCCTCGTGCTGCTCGGTCCCGTGAGCCTGCCCGTGTCCGCGGAGACGCTCGATGTCTTCGCCGCCGCCTCGCTTACCGAAGCATTCCGAGAGCTGGCCACGACGTTCGAGACGGCTCATCCCGACATCCGGGTTTCGCTCGCCTTCGCCGGATCGCAGTCGCTCGCGCTCCAGATCTCGCAGGGCGCTCCCGCCGACATCTACGCCTCGGCCGATCTGCGATGGATGGAACACCTGCAGAAGGAACGGTTCCTCCTGGACGAGCCGGTGATCTTCGCGCGCAATCACCTGGTCGTGATCGTGCCGCGCGAGAACCCCGGTCGGGTCGACACCCTGGGCGACCTGACGCGTCCCGGGCTCCTTCTCGTGGTGGCCGATCCATCGGTTCCCCTCGGTGCCTACACGCGTACGGCGCTCGCGCAGCTCAGCGAGACGGACGTATTCCCCGCGGACTTCAGTGCTCGGGTCCTGGCCAATGCCGTCTCGTTGGAAGAGAACGTCAAGTCGGTGGTAAGCAAGGTCGTGCTGGGCGAAGCCGACGCCGGCATCGTCTACCGTTCCGACGTCACCCAAGCCGTGCGCGAGGCGGTCCGCACGCTGGAGATCCCGGAGTGCTGCAATCCCGCCGTTACCTACCCGATCGCCGTCCTCCGCGAGAGCAAACGACCGGAGCTCGCCCGCGCATTCCTCGACAGCGTGCTCGGGCCCCGCGGACAAGCAATCCTCACCCGCCACGGTCTGCTGCCGCGTTGAGCCGATGAGACGGACCTCCCTGGGAGAGCAGCTCGGGCGCACCTTCGTGACGATCGCCAGCGCGCTCATGCTCACGCTGCTGCTTCTTCCGTTGCTGGGGCTCGCGTTGCAGATCGCCCCGTCCCAGCTGCTGGCGCGCCTGACCGATCCCCTGGTGCTGTCGGCCCTCCGCCTCAGTCTGATCACGAGCCTCGCAGCGACCGTCGTCGTGGTGCTCCTGGGACTCCCGCTCGCCTACCTGCTGGCGACCCGCCGGCTTCCCGCCCGCCGTCTCATCGAGGTGCTGGTCGAGCTTCCCCTCGTGCTGCCGCCGACGGTCGCCGGGTTCGCGTTGCTCCTGGCTCTGGGACGGCGGGGGCTCGCCGGCGAGGCCCTCTCGGTGTTGGGAATCCAGCTGCCCTTCACCACCCTCGGCGTCGTCGTGGCCCAGAGCTTCATGGCCGCGCCCCTCTTCATCACGACTGCGCGGGCCGGATTCGAGTCGGTGGATCCGCGGCTCGTCGAAGTGGCCTCGACC
>JAGQHR010000249.1:1738-5798 GCA_020431745.1 Candidatus Eiseniibacteriota bacterium | reverse complement strand
TCGCCCGCCTCTGTTGGCGCTGGGCGATGGCGACGATTGCGCTGCAGATCGTGGACGGCTTCCTTCTCCTGATGGCGCTGCCGCGGGAGGTCCTCCGGGCGTTCATGCGGGGTGGAGCGCCGACCATGGTGCCGCTCGCGTTGGGGATCCTGCTCGGCGTGGGATTGTTGATGATGCTGGCCCGTCCGATCGATCCGATCGCAAAGAGGAAGCTCATCACGGGCACGCTGGCTTCCCTCGTGCTCACGATCGCGGTCATGGCGATCACGAGGGATCAGGTCCGCGCGCTCTATCTGGAGCCGTCCACCGAGTCGTTCCATCCCACGGTCGTGCCGCAGTGGGGGAATTTCGTGCTCTTCGTGGTGCTGCTGATCGCCGCTCTCGGTACCGTGGCCTACATGACGAAGCGCGCGCTTGCGGAGCGCGCGACCGGCGACGACGCCGCATAGCCCAATCTCAGCCGTCGTAGGTGATCCGGTAGATCATCCCGGCGTAGTCGTCGGAAACGAGGAGCGATCCGTCAGGGGCCAGCAGGAGGTCGACCGGTCGCCCACTCACGGATTCGCCGACCAACCAGCCCGTCACGAACGGCTGGTAGTCCACTGCGGTGCCGTTCTCCAGGCGAATGCGCGTGATGCGGTAGCCCACCTTGGAGCTACGGTTCCAGGACCCGTGCTCGCAGATGAAGATCTGATCGCGATACTCGGAGGGGAACATCGAGCCATCGTAGAATCGCATGCCCAGGGCCGCGACGTGCGCTCCCAGCTTGCGCGCCGGGGGCGTGAACTCGGCGCAGTCGTGTCCGGCGCCGAGATCGGGGTCGAGGATGTCGCCCCCGTGGCAGTAGGGAAAGCCGAAGTTCATCCCCGCTTCCAGCGCGTGGTTCAGCTCGTCCGGCGGCGCATCGTCCCCCAGCAGATCGCGGCCGTTGTCGGTGAACCACAGATCTCCCGATGCGGGATCCCAGTCGAACCCCACGGTGTTGCGGACCCCGTGCGCGAACACTTCGAGACCACTGCCGTCCAGTCCCATGCGGAGGATCGACGCGTACCGCTCGTCGCTGCGGGCGCAGACGTTGCACGGGGCGCCGACGGGCACGTAGAGCTTCTCGTCAGGCCCGACGCCGATGAACTTCCAGCCGTGATGGCCGTCGGTCGGCAGGTCGCCACGGATCACTCGGGGTGCGGGAAGTGCGGGCAACGTCTCATCGATGTCGTCGTACCGGGTCACGCGGGAGATCTCAGCGATGTACAAGCTGCCCTCGTGATAGGCCACTCCGTTGGGTACGTTGAGTCCGGAGGCGATCGTCCAGACGGTGTCCGCGACGTAGTCCCCGTCGTGATCGGGAATGGCGTAGACGCGGTTCCCACGGGTGCCGACGAAGAGCACCCGGTCCGGGCTCCACGCCAGCGAGCGGGCTCCGGGAACGTCCGCGGCAAACACCGAGATGGAGAACCCTGCCGGCAGTTGCAGCTCCGTGTCGCCGGCGCCGTCCGTGCCCTCGGAGTTGCAGGCGCCGAGCGTCAGCAGGATCGGTGACAACAGGATCGGGATCGACAGACGCATGGGTCCTCCGGTTGGCGTACAGTGTCGCCTCGGAGACGCGGGAATCCTCCGTTCGGCGCACGGCATCGATCCGGAGACTAGCACGACGGTGAGTGGGATGGCGCCTCCACGCGGGAGGGCGCATCCGACGTCGCACCGGACCTCGCATCCGGCGGCGCATCGGTCAGTGCATCGGTCAGTGCATCGGACGGCCCATCAAACGGGGCGGTTCTCCGCGAGCCTGCGGCTCGCCGTGACCGGGTGGCTTCGATGAACAGGGGACGACTGCGTCGGGCGGGAGCATGCGAACGGGACCGATCGTCTACTACATCACGGCGCACGGGTACGGACACGGTGTCCGTTCCGCGGACATCCTGAACGCGATCGCACGGCTGGCGCCGTCCGTCGATACCGTCGTCGTGAGCACGCTCGATCCCGCCTTCCTGCGGAGTCGCCTGGACCATACGCCGCGAGAGTTCCGGTCGCGGGCGCTGGACGTCGGTATGGTGCAGCTCGACTCGGTTCGCCTGGACGTCGAACGATCCCGTCGGGCGGCGGCCGGTCTCCTCGATCGTTGGGACGAGCTGGTCGTCCAGGAGCGAGCGTTTCACGATGCCGTCGATGCGAGCGTAGTCGTGGCGGACATCCCCGCGATTCCCATCGAGGCGGCGGCTTCGGCCGGCCGCCCGGCGATCGCCGTCGGAAACTTCGCGTGGGATTGGATCTACGAACCGTATGCCGAGTCGGACTCACGGTGGTCTCCGATCGTCGAGCGCTTCCGGCGAGGGTACGGACGAGCCGATCTGCTCCTGCGTCTTCCGTTCTCCGAGCCGATGGCGGTCTTTCCGATTTGCGAAGACCTCCCGCTGTTGAGCACGCCGGTCCCGTCTCGCCGCGACGATCTCGCCCGACATGCGGGAGCGGATGCCGGCAAACGTTGGACCCTCATTTCCTTCACGACCCTGGAATGGGGAGCGGAGGCGCTGGACCGGGTCGAGGCCATTCCGGGGACGGAGTTCTTCTCGGTGCTGCCGCTGGTCTGGCCAGGGCGGCGCATTCATGCGATCGACCGTCGGCGGTTCTCGTTCGCCGAGGTTCTGGCTTCCGTGGACGCGGTCGTTTCCAAGCCGGGATACGGGATCGTGTCCGAGTGCATCGCCGCCGGCAAGCCGCTGCTCCATGCCTCCCGGAGGGACTTCCGCGAGTACCCCATCCTCGTCGACGCCATCGAAAGGTACCTCCGGCAGCGCGCGATCTCCGAGGAGCGTCTCTACTCCGGCGATCTCGGCCGGGACCTGGAGCATCTGTTCCAGGCGCCCGTGCCCCGAGAGACGATGCCCGCGGGAGGCGCCGATCGGGCGGCGCGACGGATTCTGGATCTCGCGCGGGCGGATCTCTAGACTGTCAACTTCGACGGACCGTCCGCCGTGACGTTCCCGGCGGTGGGCCGCCGGCCCCTCCAGGAATTCGGGGAGAGCGGCGGAGCCAGAGCAACGAGAGAGAGGCGTGATGCAAAAGCGACGTTTCCTGGTCACCTCCGGTCTGCCCTACTCCAATGGGCGCCTGCACGTCGGGCACCTGGCCGGAGCCTACCTGCCCGCCGACATCTTCGTTCGCTACCTGCGGTCCCGCGGAGACGAGGTGCGGTTCGTGTGTGGGAGCGACGACAACGGGGTCGCCTCGCTCGTGAGCGCACGCAAGGAAGGGCGTCCTGTCGCCGAGCTCGTTGCCGACTATCGTGAGTCGCAGATGCGCGATTTCCAGCGCATGGGGATCGGGTTCGACATCTATGGAGGGACCCACGCGCCGGACTTCGTCGCGACGCACAATCGGATCAGCCAGGAGTTCTTCCGCACGATCCACGATCACGGCTACTTCGTGAAGCGCTCGCAGAAACAGCTCTACGACCTGGAGGCGCGGCAGTTCCTTCCCGATCGCTATGCGAAGGGGACGTGCCCGAACTGTGGTAACAAGGAGGCGGACGCCGACCAGTGCGACGTCTGCGGTGCGACCTACGATCAGACCGAGCTCATCGACCCGGTCAGCACGATCACCGGAACCCGCCCCGAGCTTCGGGAAACCACGCATTGGTTCCTACAGCTCCAGCGCTTCCAGGAGCCGTTGCGGGAGTGGTTGGAATCCAAACGGCAAGCCCAGGGGGATCAGCCGGCCTGGCGTGACCACGTCCTCAACTTCTGTCTCGGTCAGATCAAGAACGGCCTGCCCGAGCGGGCGATGACCCGCGATCTCGATTGGGGCATTCCGGTGCCCCTCGACGATCCCGATGCCGCGGGCAAGGTGCTCTACGTCTGGTTCGATGCACCGATCGGCTACGTCTCGTTCACGGCGAGTCTGGAAGAACGGCAGGGCAGGCCGGCCGACGACTATACGCACTGGTGGAAAGATCCCGACTGCCGGATCGTGCATTTCATCGGGGAGGACAACACGGTCTTCCACGCGCTCATCTGGCCGGCGATGCTGCTCGGTACGCAGTACACGGCGAAAGAAGTCGATG
>JAGQHR010000249.1:0-1728 GCA_020431745.1 Candidatus Eiseniibacteriota bacterium | reverse complement strand
GCACGTTCCAGCTGCCGTCCCAGGTCGTCGCGAACGCGTACCTCAACGTGAAGATCTCCGGCGCGGAGGAGAAGTTCAGCAAGAGCCGCGGCAATGCGATCTGGGTCGGCGAATACCTGGAAGAGATGGAGCCCGACCCGCTGCGCTACTACCTGACGGCGATCGCGCCCGAGTCGAATCGCACGGCCTTCGAGATGACCGACTTCATCCAGCGGAACAACTCGGAGCTCTTGGGAGCGCTGGGGAATTTCGTCAATCGGGTCGTGACCTTCGCGCAACGCTACTTCGATCAGGCGGTGCCCGCGGCCGGGAACCGATCCGATCGAGATCGGCAGCACCTCGCTCGGCTCTCGGAAGCGCACACGGCAGTCACCGAGCTGCTCGAGACCTATCGCTTCAAGGCGGCTTTGGGCGAGGTCATGGCGTTGGCGCGGGATGCGAACGCGTACTTCAACGAAAAGGCGCCCTGGGCCGAGCGGAAGACCGATCTTGCCGCCTGCGGGACCACGATCAACCTGTGCCTGCTCACGACCCGGACGCTCGCCACGCTGATGGCGCCGTTCCTGCCGTTCTCGGCGGCGCGGACCGCACGCATGCTGGGCCTGTCCGAGGAGCTTCCCTGGGCGGATGCCGTCACGGAGCTGGAGTCGGGGCACGCGATCGGGGTGCCCGAGTTGCTCTTCCGCACCTACCCCCCGGAAGGTGCCGACACGTCGGAGGGTTGATCGCCCTCGACGTCATCGAACCTCCCTCTGCGCTCGGGTTCGGGGCCGCCCCCCGTCGCGCGGCACGGCGACACCCCTGCGCGACTCCATCGTCCACTTCCCTCATTCGGCCCGCCGACTCAGAATGCTGCGATGCCTTGTGATTCAAAATGGATCACATCGAAACATCGATATGTTTCATATTGAAACATAATCCGTCGATGGGATATCTCAGATCTGGTCGCGCGCTTCTCACGCAGGACTTTCGCGCGGCTCCTCGATCGGGTTAGTGACCAAAAGGCAACGGATTGCGCCGCTCGTTCCGCCGTGGTCCAGGGGACCGGACCGTCTTGGCACGCCACCTGCTCTTTCCAACTCGAACGCGATTTGAAGAGGCGCCAACGCGGTGCCCGATCAAGGATCACAACCCGCGGGATGCGGGACTTCGAGGAGGAACGAACGATGCGGCTCATTCAGTGGACCCCCCAAACCCTCGCCCGGCAGAGCTCCTGGAACGACATCGATCGTGAGTTCGATCGGATGATGAGCTGGGCCTTCGGGAACGACGTTCCCGAGAGCTCGGGCGCGATGACCCCGGCGATGGACTTCGTCGAGGAAAAGGATCACTTCCGGGTCGCCCTGGATCTCCCGGGACTGACCAAGGAAGACATCGAAGTCACGATGCACGACGGCGTGCTCACCGTGCGCGGCGAGCGCAAAGCCGAGACCGAAGAGAAGCAGGAGGGTCGGTTGGTTCGGCGGGAGCGTTTCCGCGGGACGTTCGAGCGGACCATGCGACTGCCCAAGAAGGTGGATGCCAACAAGATCGAAGCGACCTTCCGCAACGGTGTGCTCGAGCTGAACATCCCGTTCGCGGCCGAGGCGCAGCCGATTCGACTGCAGCTGAAGGACTGACGATACGATTCCATAGCCGTCCCGCGCGATCGATCGGGCGGGCGGCGTCCCGGAAGAGACCGGTGCCCAAGGCGCCGGTCTTTTTCGTGAGCTTTGCGTGCCGGTTCCT
>JAGQHR010000024.1 GCA_020431745.1 Candidatus Eiseniibacteriota bacterium | reverse complement strand
CGCCCCGGATGAGCGCTGGGGATTGGACGCGCTCGCCGGACGTTTCGTGGAGCTTTCCAGCGGAGCCTCGACGCCGATGCTGACGATCGCGATCGGGCTCGTCGTGCAGGCTCAGGAACGTGCGGAGCCTGCGGTCTGGATCGCGACCGGGCCATCCAGCTTCTATCCCCCGGATGCGGCGGAGTCGGGGGTGGATCTGGAGGCGCTTCCCGTGATTCGGGTGCGGGGAGTTTTGGAAGGCGCACGTGCCGCGGACATCGTGCTGCGCTCCGGGGCCGTCACCCTCGCGGTCCTCGATCTGCGTGATGCGCTGCGCGACGACCGCGGGGCCAAACGCGACGATTCCTGGTCCAGAGACGATTCCCGGTCAAGAAAGGTGATCCCCGGGGAGGCGTACTCAGCCAACGCCCGGTTCATGCAGGGACGATGGAATCGCAATGTCCGCGAGATGCCGCATACGGAACGATCGGTTCCGCCTGCCGTGCAGACTCGGCTGTCCGCTTTGGCGCAGAAGCACCGGTCGACTTTGCTTTGTCTGACGCGAAAAGAGCGTGGATCGTCTTCGCTCGGATCGCTGGTTTCCCTCCGTGCCGTTGGCGAGGTCAGGAAGACTGCCTTCGATCGATTCCTGTGGGAGCTGGAGGTGCTGAAGGACAAGCACCAGGCTCCCGGTTGGAGCCATTCGGAGGCGTGCCGTGGACCCGCTGGCCTGTATTGACCTCCCCGCCTTTCCCTTACAGATCCTGCTCCAACGCCGCCCGGACTGGGTCGGACTGCCGGCTGCGGTCATCGATGCCGACAAGCCTCAGGGGATCATCCTGTGGGTGAACGAACCGGCACGTTCATTCAGTATTCTACCGGGGATGCGTTACGCCGCGGGGCTCTCCCTCACGAAGGAGCTCCGGGCCGGTGTCGTCGACGATGCGGCGATCCAGCTGGGGATCGAGCGGATCGAGCGTCGCCTCCGATTCTTCTCTCCGGGTGTGGAGAGCTCCGGAACCGAGCCCGGTCTCTTTTGGATCGATGCCGGCGGACTGGAGCTCGTCCATCCCTCTCTGCAGCGATGGTCGCGAGCGATCAGGAACGATCTGTCTGGAATTGGATTCCAAGCATCGATCGTGGTAGGACATTCGCGATTCGGGACATACGCGGCCGCGAAGTGTGCGATTTCCGGGGAAGCCACCCAGGTATTCGAGACGCCGGAGCAGGAATGCATCTTCGTCCGAGATATCCAGATCGATCGATTGGCTTTCGATGCCGAATCGCGGGATGTCCTGGCCAAGCTGGAGATCCGAACTCTGGGAGCCTTCATCGACCTCCCTGCGGAATCGGTCCAACGGCGATTCGAAGGAGGGATCTGCCGCCTGCATCAATTGGCCCGGGGGGATCTTTGGGATCCGCTCCAGCCGGAAGCGCCTTTGCGAGCCTACGGAGCACACCGGATCCTCGACGATCCGGAGTCGGATCGGGAGCGTCTGCGAGTCCAGGCGGAAGACATGCTGCACGAGGTGCTTCTCGAGCTGGCGAAGGAGGAGCGGGCCGTCCGGGAGATCGACCTGCTCCTGGTGCTGGAGCACGACGGAACGGGATCACGGGGACGAGACGGGACCCGGAAAGCGACTCCGCGCCGGCGGGAATCGCTCCGGCCCGCGGAAGCGACGCTGGACGAGGAGCAGCTGCGAGAGCTGATCGCGATCCGGCTGGAATCGTTGGTGCTTCCGGCGGGGGTGGTGGAGATCGAGCTTCGCATGGCAACCGTTCCGTTCGCCCACCAGCAGCTCGAGCTCCTGGCCGAGACCCCCAAGCGAGATCGCGGCGCTCTCGATCGGGCGTTCGCGAGGCTGCGGGCCGAGTTCGGAGACGCGGTGGTCGCACACGCGACGCTGGAAGAGGGGCATCTCCCCGAAGCGCGGTTCGCTTGGCAGCCTTTGGAAGCGATGCCGCTTCCTCGTCCCCGGAAGGTGATGGTCCGCCCCCTGGTTCGAAGGATCATGGATCGACCGGTGCCGTTACCGCCCCGCCCGCGGCACGAACCGGACGGATGGCTCATCACCGGAGTGGAAGGGGGATCGGTGGAAGAGATTCTGGGGCCCTACATCGTGTCCGGAGGCTGGTGGCGGAAGGCGGTCCACCGCGAGTACCACTTCGCGAAAACGGACCAAGGCCGGTGGCTCTGGGTCTACTACGATCGCGAGCGACGGCGCTGGTTCTATCAAGGGGAGGTCGAGTGACCGATCCGACGGAGCCGGCAGGATCGCGTCCGCGTCGATGCCATTGCGACCCGAGCCCCGAACCCGAAACCCGAACCCGACCACCGACCCCAAACTCGAACTCGAACTCGAACCGGAACCCGAACGCGGACCCAAACGAACTCGAACCCCGGAGCCTGACTTGAACCCGGAATCCCCTACTCCCGATCGTCCTCCGATCTCGGCGGCGTTCCGCAGCCGGATCCGGAGCGCGTTCCCCGCGCTCGCGAGCTCGACGGTGTTCCTCGAGAATGCCGGAGGATCCCAGCTTCCCGCCGTCGTCATCGAGTCGATGCGGGAGTACATGCGGGATCGCTACGTCCAGCTCGGCGCGGGATATCGGCGATCCCGGGAAGCGACGGAAACGGTGGCGGAGGCGCACCGATTCGCCGCGCTCCTCTTCGGAGCCGACGTGGAGGATGCCGCGGCTTCGCGACCGGGAGAAGACGCCGTCATTCTCGGACCGTCGACGACCGCGCTCCTGCGGAACCTGGCCGAAGCCTACGCGGACGTGATTTCACCCGGACGGGAGATCGTCATCGCCGAAACCAATCACGAGGCGAACATCGGGCCCTGGTTGCGGCTGGAACGGCAGGGGACGACCGTCCGGTGGTGGCGACCGCAGCTTGACTACCGGATGGATCCGGACGACCTGTCCGAGCTGCTCACCCCGAAAACAGCGCTGGTCGTGGTGCCACACGTTTCGAACCTGCTGGGAGAGATCCTGGATCTCCGCGAGGTCGTGCGCCGCGCGCATGCCGCGGGGGCGCGCGTGGTGGCGGACGGAGTGGCGTACGCTCCGCATCGCGTACTGGACGTGTCGGAATGGGACGTCGACTGGTATGTCTACTCGACGTACAAGGTGTACGGACCTCATCTGGCCGCCCTCTACGGAAAGGGATCTGCGATCCGTGAGCTACGGGGACCCAACCACTTCTTCATCCCGGCGAGTGAGATTCCGTACAAGTTCGAGCCCGGCGGAGTCGCCCACGAGGCCGGTGCGGGGCTGCTCGCACTGGGGGCATATCTTCATGAGGTAGCCGATGCGTGGTCCCAGGAGGTCGCTCGTCGCGCGGAGCCGGAGGCGATGGGACGCGAGCCCCACACCCCGGAAGGCGCGCCTCGCTCTGAGAAAGCTGCGCTCGATCGGGCGACCGTTCGCGTGGCGTTCGAGGCGATGACGGAATGCGAGCAAGAGCCGCAACGACGGATCGTCCAGTTCCTCGCGGACCGCGAGGAGTGGGAGATCGTGGGGTCTGGGCTCGACCGGCCGCGGGTTCCGACCGTCAGCTTTCGACATCGTCGCCGGACCGCCGCCGAAGTCGTCGGGCACTTCGATGCGGCGGACGTCGCGATCCGTCACGGGCACATGTACGCGTATCGTCTGTGCGAGCGGCTCGGGTTCGATCCGGTAGACGGCGTGATCCGGGTAAGCCTCGTCCACTACAACACGCCCGAGGAGGCCGACCGGGTGGTCGACCTCCTCGGGGGCATGTAGCGGGGATTACTCGCCCGGCAACGCCCTCAGTCGTAGGAGCGGTATTGCGTCATCTTATTCGTTGAAATAGATCTTGAGCTTGTAGTCGGAGAAGTGGGTGACCGCGAGAGAGACATACGAGCCGTTGTCCGTCCCTCCCAGATCATCCCAGGTCTCCGTCGATTCGTTGTACAGGCAGATGTGGTAGACATCCTGCGGGTCGTAGCTGGCCGGCTTCGCGATGGAGAGCGTGCAGGCGACGGCAAACGTCTGCCCGTTCGGCCCCATGATCGCCAACGTCTCCGACCCCGGACAGACCTGCATCGTCAGCTCGGTCGAGACCGAGAGCGCGTTGGCGGGGACCACGAACCACGCGTCCGAGTCGCCCATGGTGCCCCCGCCGGAGCCGAACGTCTCGGTGTAGTCGCCGTGGATGGTGGTTCCGGAGGGGACGACCGGCGGGGTCCGCGAATCCGGGGTCGTCGTCGGGTCGGTGCCGCACCCGGCGAGAAGAACGAGGAACAGGGACGTAAGGATCGTGCTGCGGAAACGGATAGACGTGAGCATCGGGAACTCCTTGCGGCAGGGGATGCGCCGCTCATTGCCCGGGGGCCATGACTTTGGAAGGGATCCCCACCGTGGCGTGCACGGAGGGACGTCAGACGAGCGGCGCGATGGGCATTGGTGTGGGGCCCCACGGACTCGACAGGCAATGCGAGCGGTCGAACTGCCCCGCGTCGACGGACTCTCGGCAATGGAGGGAGGGACCGAGTCGCCCGGCGCGCACTGTTTGGACCGACCCGCGGCTCTAACGCCATCGATCGTCGGCGTGTCGAGCGGCCATCGCGGACCGGCTATCGAGCCGAAGGGTGACTAGATGGAAATCGCGTCACTCCTCCTTGAGAAAGGGCCCTGTAGTGTCCATGCCATTTGGCCAAGATCTGTCAAATCAGCTTGTACGTGATGGAGAAAGGGCGGATTTCGGGACAAAAAAAAGATCTCTCGCACCCGTGCTCGAAGATCCGGAGCAGGAGAAGTTGTTGGGAAACTTGCAATGCCGGTTTACAAGTTGGGTTGCCGGAACTCCGTGGAGTCAAGGATGGGATCGCTATCATGCTGCCAGACAGCCGATTCGAAGCCATCCAAATCAAATTGACACCGCTCGCGGCATTTCCAAACCAGTTTGACAATGGATGTCCAAATCCGGGAATGAGACGGGGGATCTGCCCGCATCTGGCTGGTCAGATTGCCGCGATGCGTTGATTTCCGGGCGAATGAGAGTCACGGGTCGATCGGGGAGGTTGGAATCGGAAGAAAAAACGAAGGAGGAGGACGCTAGCGAGTGCAGCCTTGACTCCCGCCAGATCCTCCTCCGATCGTTCCCACGATTCCCGCGCGGCTGAAAGAACCGTGGATGCTCTCGACAAGAACGGCCCTCTTGGAGAGCGAGCCGGATACCTTCGTCCATGTCGCGACTTAGGGGATACCGTGCTCCAGTCGGGAAGGAGCAAATCACGTGCCTAACCTGACAGGGGCAGTTGTGGAGGGGGCGACCCGGGGGCCGTCTAGTCTCCTAAGCTACTTTTAGATAAGTGTGTTAAGTGTTCCTGTCGAATTGCATCCGAACGGGAAACAGTGGCTTCTTCCCACCCGATTCAACCGACGCGGGCCACTCACAGGGCTGTGGGCATCCAACAGGGTTTGACTTCCGGCTCGTTCGAGGGGTTGTCAATCGGACATAATCCACAGTGGCACTTATGATTATAGCAACATCCAAACTACGTTTACGCCCTGCCAACGGCGTTTGACTCGAAGTCTCGTCGCTACTCCGTGTCCGTTCCGAACCCGGCCGAGATGCGGTGTCGACGGCGCAGGTTGTAGACGGTCTGTCGGGTGATGCCCAGCTCGGTTGCTACGAGGCGAGCATTTCCGTGATGGCGCAGCAACGCACGTTCCAGAACGGCCCGTTCGGTCGCGCGGAAGGCATCTTCGAGACGCTCCGGAAGGTCTTCCGGGTTCGATGTTCCCGGCAGTGTGCTCTGCTGGATCGCCGTCCTCACATGACGCGCCTCGATCGCTTCTTCTTCGAAGAGTGCCTGGGTGAGGGCCGTTTCGAGGACCCTGCGGAGCTCGCGCACGTTTCCGGGCCATTCATACATCAACAGGACCCGTTCGGCGGCTCGTGTCAGCTGGACCTGCGCCTCACTCCGAGCGAGTGTGTCATGGCGCAGGAAGTAGTCCGCGAGCGGGAGGATGTCTTCCCGGCGGGCTCGAAGCGGAGGCAGATCGATCCGAACTCCCTTGAGGCGATAGAACAGGTCCTCCCGGAATTCACCCGACTTGGCCATTTCGTCGATCGGCCGGTTCGTCGCTGAGATGATGCGAACGTTGGCGGTCCTCATCGTCGGGTCTCCCACCCGATAGTACTGACCCGAGTCGAGAAAGCGCAGGAGCTTGGCCTGCAGCGACGGGGCCATGTCCCCCACCTCGTCGAGGAAGAGAGTTCCCTTGTCGGCGAGCTCGACCAGTCCCGGTCGATCCACGGCGCCGGTGAAAGCGCCCTTGATGGTTCCGAACAGCTCGGCCTCCTGCAGGTTTTCCGGGAGCGCTGTGCAGTTCAGTTTGACCAGAGGGCCGGAGCGCGTCTGGGCGCCGGCGTCTCGCAGAGCCGACGCTACGAGCTCCTTCCCGGTTCCCGTTTCGCCGAGGATGAGAATCGGATGCGGGTGGTTCCGGTAGATGTCCACCATCTTCATCACCTGTTTCCAGGCCGCGCTCCTTCCGATCAGAGTGGTGCGCCAGCGCTCCGTGACCTCTCCTTCCAGCTTGCCCCGCCGTTCCTGCTCCGCGCGGAGCCTCTTGTGGTGGCCAAGACACAGCGAAGCGTGGCCGGCGAAGGCCGAAAGCAGGCGAATCGACAGATCATCCGGCTGCAGGAACTTCTTGCTGTCGAGGTAGAGCGCACCGAACGGGCGACCGCCCTCCCCGAGAGGAACGCAGACGGAGGATCGGATCTTCAGCTCTCCGATGCTGTGCACGTTCGAGAGCTCGGGGTCGTTGGGGAGATTGGATCGAACGTCGATGCGATTCGCCTGGAGGCACTTCCGGACCAGCGTTTGAGAGATTCGAACCGCGTCGTCCGCGGGTACGCGTCTGCCGTGCTCCCCGTGCTCGCGAACGACTTCGAGCGTGTCCTCCTCGCGGAGGACGACCAATACCCGTTCGGCGATCCCGAGGCTGGCCGCTGCGTCGACCACCTGGTCGAGCAAAGCGTCGAAGTTCAACTCGAGCGAAAGGGACCCACCGAACTCGATCAGCCGGTCGAGTGCCCGGGCCGTATCCTCCGCGCCATGAACGACTTGACGGGACAGGATGCGGACGAGCTCCCGGTGCTCACCCAACGTCGCTCTTTCGGCGGGGCCACGGCTCTCGGACATCAGAAACCCCTCGGCTGGGGGCTGTCCGGCGTTGAACCGCGCGCGGACCCGTGGTGGGGTTGTCTCCCGATGATCTTGCGGACTCATACCGAGCTACTCCTCGGGGACTCGTTCGTGGAACTCTCGCAGGAACTGCCCCGCGGCGGCTCGCGCGACCGTGCCCTCGTACTGGTCCGGGGTGAGTCCTTCGACCAGCAGGCGAAAGCGTGCGTGAGCCGCTTCGTATTGTTGTACCGATTCCGTGAGTCGATTTTCGTCGTGATAGAACCGTGCCAGGGTCCAGTGCGCCCTCCACAGGCAAGGACCCATCTCGCGACGGTCGGCGTCGAGGATGGCGTCGAGGAGGACGAGCTCGATCTCGCGATCGGTCTCGACCCAGCCATGCCATACCATCTCGGCTTCCGTGAGGCGCAACAAGGCCTCGATGCGCGGTGTGATGCCTTCCAGATCTTCGTCCAGGGAAACCAGCAAGTCGACCGCCGCGTCGCGGTTCTCCAAATCGACTTCTGTTCGGAGCCACAAGGCCAGGAGCTCAAGGGCAGCCGTAGGGTCTTCCGAGCGCAGAAGGGCCTCTTTCAGGTGCCTCCGTCCGTCCCCGGTCGCGCCGGATTCCAGCTCGTCCATCCCCAACGTCGCGAGGAGTCGGGGAGCGACGATCCCCTCCCCCAGTCGGTGTCGAATCTCGGACGCGGCAGCAGGATCTCCCGCCATCCATCGGACGTATAGCGGCAGCCAATCACTCCGGGTGTCTGGATCCTGGAACCGGGGGAGTCGGGCAAGCATCGAGTCGCACGCTCGCAGCGTCGTGAGGGCAAGCCCCATCTCACCTCGATGGAGGTGAACGAAGATCAAGTTCCGATAGGCAAACGGCAGGACGGCTAGTTCGTTGTTGAGCAGGAGCATGCGGATGATGCGGTGGGACTCCCAACGAGCCGCGGCCAGGTCTCCAGTTTCGTAGGCGATGGCTGCCCGAAGCGAGTGGTTGGCGCGGGCACGAAGCCTAGAGCGCGGTCCGAAGAACTCCAGCGCGGCGGTTGCGTCCCCGGTCGCCTCCTTGTAGCGAGTCAAGTGGAAGAGGGCGCCTGCCCGAATGAGTCCTTGGTTCGCCAGATCCCAGGCTGAGATCTCGGGGCGAGAGCCGGGCGGAATCCCATCAAGGAGATCCAACGACTGCTGCGGGGGAATCTCATCCTCGAAGTGGGTCATGATCATCAAGCGGAGCTTGGTCTGACTCGCGGGGTCTTGGAATCGTGGATGCGAAAGCCAACCAAGGACACGGGCTCGAACCGTGTCGTTCAGTTCCCGGCGGTAGTGTGCGCCCAGATAGGCCTCGATCCAGGCCAAGCTCTTCGGCGCGCCGTCGGCGAACTCGGCGGAACCCAACGCGTCTTTGGACGCCTGCTTGTTTCCGGATTCGCGAAAGATCCAAGCCGAGATGAGGGGGCGGGCGGCACCGTTGACCGATGCCGGGAGTCCCTCGACCAGCCGGTGGGGCGGTTCCGCGCGAAGTGTAGAGGCGAACGATGCGATCGCGGTGATCAAGAGATCCCACGCTCTGGGTGTGCCGATGTCCATCCCGGGGGGAAGGCGGTTCCAAGTCCGCACCACCAGCGCCATCAGGTTGTCGAACTGCTCGTCTTCGTGCAACGCGACTATGGTGGGCTCGAACAGATCCCTGACTGCGGTCCAGTTCTCGAGCGCGAGGGCCAGCTCGGCGAGCTCACGAAGCTTGGAGGGCGCCAGGACGTTGTGGACCTGCTCCGCGAGCTTGGCCAGGAGGTCCTCGGCGTACGAGCCGGCCGCCTGAATTGCGGCAAACTCCCACGATGCGGAGAGGAGCTTGGGCTCGAACCGTTCTTCGCGAAGGAGGCCTCTGCGAAAGAACGGCTGAACGGCGTCGAGCACCTCCGACCAGCGAAGTTTCGCCGTGTACCCGATGACCGCGGGACTCCACCAGCGTGACATCGCGATGAGCGCGAGTCCTTCCCGGGCTGCCGGGTTCTTGTCGGTCACCACTCGCAGCCAGTCGATCCACTCCGATGGAGTCGGGCCTCTTTCCGGGAAGCGATCCTCGACCGCTTCGGGATACTGGGTCCAAGCGAAGTCCGTGAGCCACTCGATCTGTGAACAGGAGCTCGCGAGCAGGCGGGGATTGCCGAGAGACAGCTCCGTGATTCGTTTGGCGAGGCTGTCGCCGACCGAGCTTCGAGCCATCGCCTGACGCGGCATGAGAGGGAGGGGCCCGAGGTCGATCGTCAACGTCGGCGACGTGATTCCGTCCGTGGGGACCGCATCGCAGGTCCCGGTCGCCGGGCCGTCCATCCATGCAGCCCGAGCGGCCTTCTCGCCGAGCTCGAGCCGGATGCCGGGTTCGGTGCGCTCCACCGTGAATCCGGCGGATCGGGAGACCACATCGTCGACCGGCTGATGCAGCACACACCAGCCCTCTGTTTCCGCCACGGCGACGAGCTGCGTGAGCAGCGCGGACTTTCCGATGCCGGGTTCGCCGCCGACCTCGCACGTCGCGGCCGAGGGATCGCCCGATCGGGCCAACGCGCGGATCCAATCCCGGAAGCGGTCGCGCTCCGACTCGCGCCCGTGAAACCCGTGCACGAGGGTCGTCAGATTGGGATCCGCCTGGTCGGGGTCGTTCGAAGGTCTGATCTCGTGAAGTGAGGTCCAAGCCGCCCCTGCATCGGTCGGGCGACGTTTGGGATCCTTGTGGGTCAAGCTGCCCAGCAGATGTTGGAGCCGAAGGGAGGCGATCCGACTTTCCAGGGGGAGGCCGTCCTGGAACCTCTTTCGAATGTGTTCCTCGATGGAGTCGCCGGAGACGAAGGGTGCTTCCGCGTAGATCAGATGGTAGAGCACCATCCCGAAGAGGTAGAGATCGGACTGCACGGTCCACTCGCCGTCTCCGCTAAGAATCTCCGGCGGGATGTAGCGCAGGGTTCCCTTCCGAATCCGCTGGCCGATCGGGGTCGCGAGGCCGAGGTCGAGGAGCGTCACCCGAGGACGTTCGCCCGTGTCGTCGACCATGACATGCTCCGGCTTCAGGTCGGCGTGGAGATACGCCACGCGATGGCGCGCGTCGAGGGCCGAGAGGATCTGACGGGCGATTTCCGCTTTGCGCAGGTCCCAGCCCGGCGTCAGTGGAAGCCCGTCGAGCGGCGCGCCAGGCGCTTCTTCCATCGCCATGACCAGCGTTCGGTCGGGATAGATGCGATATCCCCGCACCTGCACGAGGTTGGGATGGCGGAGCCGGTGAAGGAGCAGGTATTCCTGGGCAAACGACGTGGCTTCGGAGGATTCGTAGGGGAGGGAGAGGGATTTTAGGAGCATCCGTGGGCCTTGACCCTGGTCGACGTGCGGCTCCAGGATCCGGATGCTCCTATTCCCAAACGCGCTCATGACCGGCAGGTCTGCGATGGAGGCCGGCCATCGATCGAAGAACAAAACCCTTGCCTCCGCCTCGCTCGGAGCGGCGCAAGAGCGAAAGCGATGAACAGCGACATCACGCAACGAGCGCCATCAGTATAGGATCGAAAGCGTCGGTAGACAAGAGGAAAGTGACGAGAAGTGCCGATTTATTTGATGCAATTTGTAAAACTGATTTTACAGACCGTTCGATTGTGTTTCTTGTCGATGACGAACGGAGCGGCTCGTTCCTGTCCATCTCTGTTGATGGGTCGATCTATTGACTGAGGAAGCAGCATATTATGAATCAATCGAGTCTCGCGGATGGCCACATCCACTTCTTCGCCCGACGGTTCTTTCGTGCGGTCCTTGAGGAGGCCGGTGCCGGAGATGGCGTGGATGCTGCATTGACACGGATGTCTGAGGACATGGGATTCGATCTCCCGGACTCCTTTGCTGAAGAGCACGCCCGGCGATGGCTGGATGAGTTGGATCGGCATTCCGTGGGGCGAGCGGTCTTCTTCGCGAGCCTTCCGCAGGAGATCCCGGACGTCCTGACCCTCGTCGGCATGGCGCCGGACCGGATCGCCGCGTACTCCGCGCTCCGACCGAATCGACCGGATCAGGAGCCCTGGCTGGACGAGCTCCTGAATCGTGGTGTCCGGGGATTCCTCCTGTTTCCGGCGGCGCATCATTATGAGGTCGACGACCGCCGGTTCGACCCCTTGTGGAACCGGATCGAGGCCGGGGCGGGGATCCTCCTGGTCCATTGCGGGATCCTGAAGTTTCCGCTGCAGGAGAAGCTGGGACAGCGGGCGGACTACGACCTCAGGCTCGGCAATCCCCTCGCGATCCTGCCGCTGGCGCGGCGCTTCCCCGGGATCCGGTACGTGATTCCGCACTTCGGGGCCGGCTTCTTCCGGGAGGCGCTGATGGTCGCGTCGCAATGTGACAACGTGTACTTGGACACCTCCAGCTCCAACGTCTGGAGGAGAGTCCTTCCGGAGAATCCCTCCCTGGCGGAGGTGTTCGCGCGCGCCCTCGATGTCGTGGGATCGGAGCGCATCCTGTTCGGAACGGACTCTTCGACCTTTCCGCGGGGATGGCGACGCGACGTTCACGCCGAGCAGGTCGCGGCGCTCGAAGAGATCGGAGCCGGAGAGGCGGAGAAGGCGGCGATCTTCCACGACAACCTGGTCCGCCTGCTGGATCTGAACGCAAAGGGTCCGGATCGATGAGATTCCTGCGTGCGGCCGCGTTCCTGACTGCAGCGCTGCACTGCGTGCTCTTCTTGACCGTGGTGTTCCTGCGCATCCGCTATCCATACGAGCTGGAGTGGATCGAGGGGGGAATCCTCCAGCACGTGCAGAGGATCCTGGCCGGGCTGCCGCTGTTCACCGCCCCTTCACTGGACTGGACGCCGCTGCTCTACGGGCCGCTCTACTATTTCGTCAGTGCGGCGGTGACGCGAGTCGTGGGGGAGGGCTTCCTGCCGCTGCGACTCGTCTCCTTTGCCAGCTCCGTCGGAGTCGCGGTGACGGTCTTTTGGCTGGTCCGTCACGAGACGCGGTCCCGCGCGGCCGGCTTTCTCGCGAGCGCGTTCTTCATCGCCGGATACAAGACGATGGGATCGTGGTACGACATCGCTCGCGTGGACGGGATCTTCGTGCTGCTGCTGATGGCCGCGGTCGTGGCTTACCGATGCTACCGCGGAACCGTCTCCGCGCTCGTGGCCGCCCTGTTGCTCGGGCTGGCCTTCCTGGCCAAGCAGACGACCCTGGTCGCGGTGGCGCCGCTCATGATCTGGGCCCTATGGCGGGAGAGGCGGCGGGCGCTCTGGCTGGTATCCGCCACGGCCGTCTCGATCGCGGCGATCATGTTCGTGGGTCAGATGAGGACCGGTGGCTGGTTCCTCTACTACACGATGGGGCTCGCGGGGAAACATCCGGTCGTGAAACCGATGTTGATCGACTTCTGGATCGGGGACGTCCTGGCCCCCTCGTCCGTCGCGGTGCTTTTTGCCGCGTTCTTCTTCTGGTTCCAGGGTACGACGAGCTCGCGGGAGCGGCCGGATGTCGAGGGATCGGTGACACCGTCCGCCTGGGGCTCCCGTCCCCGGGAGTTCTATGCGGTGCTCGCGATCGGAATGGGCGGTGCGTCCTGGGGATCGCGGCTGCACGAAGGGGGATGGTTCAACGTGCTCATGCCGGGCTTCGCCGCCCTGGCGGTCCTCTTCGGCCTCGGCATCCATGTCGCGCTCAGTCTGATCCACGCACGACTCGATTCCTTGCGCGGGCGGATGCTGGGGCTGGTGTATCTCGCGGTGACGATCCAGTTCGTCCGCTGTGCCTACAATCCCTTCCAGGAGATCCCGAGCCGTGCGGATCGGGAGACGGGGGACCGCATCGTCGAGACCTTGTCACGGGCGCCGGGAGATGTGTTCGTGCCGGATCATCCCTATCTCGCCATCCGTGCGGGCAAGCGGGGCACCGCGCACCGCGCCGCGATCGACGACATCATGCGGACCCACGACGCGCATGCGAAAGAGCTGGAGGCGCAGCTCCCGCGAGAGGTCGAGGACCGGAAGTTCGTGGCTGCGCTCGTCGACAACGGGCTGATGCTTCCCCTGCTCGGCGACAGTTTCCACAAAGAGCCCGACCTCATCCGTGACGATTCGTTCTGGCCGGTGGTCGGAATGAAGACGCGGCCCGCGTTCCTCTTCGTGCGGGAGGAAGACGCGGCTCGTTGACGCGACCGGTCCCGGCCGGTCGTACTCGCAAGTTGCTGAAGAATCCCGCCTGGCGCATGGCCAGATCGCCCGCTGGGTCGCCATAGAAGTGAGAGACCGGAGTCGGCCGTAAGAGATCGTGGGGACCGCGGAAGCCGCGCGATGCGGCTGGCTACTTGCGGTAGGAGTCGAGGATCAGGCCCCAGGCTTGGATCAATCGGTAGACCCGCGCGCGCGAGACACCCAAACGCCGCGAGACGGTCGCGACGCTGCCACGCGCAGTCTGCAGCTCGGCGATGAGCTTGTCGCGTTCCCACGAACCCGGGATGTCCTCGTGTCCCTTGTCGGCAGGGGGCGGACCGCCGGGCAGGGTCCATGCTTTCGCCTTGGTGCCGGGAGGAGTCTGCTGGGCCAGTCGGAAGACTTCGTTGCGAAGCTCGCGGAGATTTCCCGGCCATCCATAGCGAGCCATCTTCGCGATCACGGTCGTGCTGATCCCGCCGAAGTCGGGATAGCCGGCGAGACGGGCCTGCTGTGCAAAGTGCTCGATCAGGATCGGAAGATCGTCCAGTCGATCCCGCAGGGCCGGGACCCGAATCCGGAACATGCAAAG
>JAGQHR010000248.1 GCA_020431745.1 Candidatus Eiseniibacteriota bacterium | reverse complement strand
GGTCAGCGGCGTGTGCGTGATGACCAGGCTGTTCGGGCTCGCCTCGCACTCGTAGCCGTGGAGCGTCGCGCCGGTGCAGATCTCGTCGTAGTTCGGTGTGTAGTCGCCGAGGTTGCCGTTGTCGTCGTCGACCCAGAAGTACCGCTCGACCTGGTCCTGCTGGTTGTTGCTGCTGTCCATGTAGAGAGCGCGGGCATAGTGCCAGAGATCGGCGGTGTGGGCCTCGCCGTCGACCGCGCCCAGCTTGTTCTCCAGCTCCTGCCGCACGTCCCAGTTGAACGCGCAGATGATCCGCCCGTCGTCGTGGACTTCGCCATGGAGATCGTCCGGATACTGCAGCGTGTTGTCGCAGGTGCGGATGCCGTCGACGCAGTTGTCGAGATAGAACCCGATCCCGATGATCGGCTGATCGTCCATGAAGGTGGCCGTGATGTCGGCATTGCCTTCGCCCAGTCCCTGCGGGCCCTGGCCGCCGCCGGTGGCCCAGTCCTGGATGCCGTGCCCCATTTCGTGCGAGACGACGTTCCCGATCCGCCCGGTGTTGGCGCAACCATCCCCTTCGCGATAGAAGTTGATGCTGGTGCCGCCCCAGGTGGCGTTGCAGGTGAGATCGATGTTCACGTTCGCGATGTACTTGACGAGATCGAAGGCGGGGTCGAGCGATCGGATGTAGTCCTTGGTCGCGTTCGCCCAGTAGTACACGTCCCGCTCGTCGCCCCGGTAGGACCCGGCATCGAAGTTGACCGCGGTCGGCGTGTCGGGTGAGATCGGCATCGTCAGCTCGGCATCCCCCCCGCAGTTCTCGCAGTCGACGTTGAAGTCCTCGCCGTCGAACTGGGCCGTCAGCGTCTGCGGACCGGCGTCCCCCGCGATCGAGAAGTCGCCCGCCTGATCGGTGGTCGCGACCCCGACGTTCGAGATGTCGATGTACATGTGCGGATAGGGAGTTCCCGGAGTGTCGCCGTCGCAGTAGCTGAAGATCTCGACGTCACCGGTGGAGCTTCCCTCGTAGGCGTTCTCGATCTGATTCTCCCGGAAGATGACGTCGCCGTTGTGAGCGTCGACCCAGGTCCGCCACATCCCCAGGGGAGCACGGGTCGGCACGTCCGTGACATACGCGAGCTGGAACTGGACGCTTCCCGGAGCGAGATGGAGCGGGACGATCGTCATCCGGTCCGGTCCCGGCGTCATCCCCAGGGATGCATCGAAGGGCACGCTCGCCCGCGCGATGGACACCGCCTCCGTCTGATCCAGGAGCGGCGTGGTCGGTACGTCGACGTCATAGAGATTGGCGCCGAACGCGAAGAGACGACCGTTGTCGTGGATCGCCATCACGACCTGCGATTCCTGCACCTCGATGCCGTCCACGGTCTGGTGCAGGATGACGCCCCAGCGTCCCGCACCGTGTGCAACCTTGAAGGTGCGCAAGTCCGAACCGTCGCTTCCGAACAGCGAGGCGTGATCCGCGATGAAACCGCGGGCGAGCCGTTCGACCTCGTCCCGGTCGGCCTGGGACAGATCGGAAGCGATCTGGACCCCGGGCCCCGTTACCGAACGGGGAACCGACGCGAACTGATTCCACGACCGGACGTGCCAGCCCGCACCGAGATCGGCCCGCAGGAGGTCTTCGTAGAGCGAGGCCGCCGGATCCGACTGGAGCGCTTGCTGCCCGGAGTAGAACAGGGTCTGATCGAGAGGCCGAACGATCTCCAGCGACTCGAGGTCCGGGTCGGCGCGGAACGCCTGGCCCGGAGAGGCCACGACCGAGGCCAATCCGGCGGCCGCCAAGACGGCGACGACGGACCGGGTCGGCGGAAAACGAAGCAAAGAGCGCATGAAATTCCTCCGTAGTCGGAACTTGCAAGTGGATACCTGGGGGTCGACGCAAACACCGACCTGCTTGTCAGCGATGGGTCCACCGGGGCGGGTGCTCTGCACTCCGAACATTTTGCCTTCCGGGGGGCACCCCAGGCAAGGAATCCCGGGCTCGGGTCGGGATATCCCGGGCACGAATCGCGGCCGCATCGCCGCGCAAGGCTCGCTAAGATCAGGGACCGGAAGGGCCCTACAAAGGCCGAGAACGGACCGACCGCGAGGGGACGCCATTTGAGAGGAGAAGCCGAGCGGGGCCCGACCGGTTCGGTAGGGCACGAAGCCGCATCCGGCCTCGGCATCGCGGCATCGGCCCTGGCCCTCGGCGTCGTCGGAGGCTTCCTCGTCGGCGCCGTCCGAGCGTTCTACGTCATCTCCCTCAACCACTACGTCGCCTATCGGATGGATCGACTGATCCTCGACGCACTGGCGGCGGAGCTCCGGCGCGGCCTGATCGGAGGTGCGCTGGTGGGATGCGCCGCGGCCGCCACGGCGGTGTTGCTCGCGCAGATCGATCGTCGTCGGGATGCGCGGTCTCCGCTCCCAGGCGAGGGGGCAACACGCGTTTCGGGACATCGACCCGTCCGCCGCCCGGCGGATCTCCTCGCGCGGGTCGCGAGCGTGGCGATCGCCGGTGCCGTCGCCCTCGGCGTCACCGCCGGTCTGGTCGAGATCTTCCGACTGACGGCGGAACCCGGTTCGCGAAGGCTCTATGCGATCCTGATGTTCGCGATCACGCTCCTGATCGTCCTCGGGAACATCCTCCTGGCGGTCTTCCGCCGGCACGGGCGACGACTCGTGCGCCTCCGGCCGGCCATCGTCACCCTGGGATCCACGGTGGCGCTGACGCTGCTGGTCCAGACGACGTCGTGGATCGTCGCGCATCGCGCGCCCGTGGGACCGTCGATCCTGCTCCTGACCGTCGACACTCTGCGCGCGGACCATTTGGGCTGCTATGGCTATGCGCGGGATACCTCGCCCCGGTTGGACGAGCTGGCGAGGACGGGTCGTCTCTACGAGAACGCCTACGCACACGCGCCGGTCACCCCATCCTCGTTCGCGAGCATCCTGAGCGGTGTTCGCCCCCGGGAAACCGATACCTACGGCATGGACCCGCTGCGGCCGGCGATCAACACCATCACGGAGCAGCTGCGAAACGCGGGGTACGAGACGGGCGCGATCGTCAGCAACTTCGTCCTCGCTCGGGGTCGCCATTTCGAGGACGGCTTCCAGCAGTACGACGACCGCATGGACGAATACGAAGCGGTCCGCCGGGTGCCCGAGCGCACGGGGGAAGCGACGACCGAGGCGGCGATCGCGTGGCTGCGCCGGCACCGGGATCGTCCGTTCTTCTGCTGGGTCCATTATCAGGATCCGCACGGACCCTACACGCCGCCCCGCGAGCTCCAGCCGCTCTTCCTCGACGGCGCCGACCAGGGGCCGACGCTGCGGGTCAACGACACGATCAGCGGCCGACGCGGCATTCCGTCCTATCAGGTGCTGGACGATCACCGGAGGGCGGGCTACTACGTATCGCAGTACGACGCGGAGATTCGCTACGTCGACCAGTGCATCGCGGAGCTCGTCTCCGAGATGAGGTCGCTCGATCTATGGGACCGAACGCTGGTCGTCTTCACGTCGGATCACGGCGAATCCATGGGGCGACACGACGACTACTTCACGCACGGGGACGATCTCTTCCCCGGTGTGTTGCACGTTCCGCTCATCTTGTGGGGGCCCCAACCCTGGATCAATCCCGGACGCAGCTCCACGGTCGTCCAGTCGATCGATCTGGCGCCGACGATGTTGGCGGTCGCCGGAGTCGAGCCTCAACTTCGTCTACCGGGGCGGAATCTGCGCGCGGACGTCCCGGACGCGATGGTCGTCTCCGAGACGTTCCATGAGGAGAACTACAAATGCTCGGTCTCCGACGGGGTCGTGCAGCTCGTCTGGGATCGGTTCAACGACGACTATCTCGTCTACGACCTGGGTGCGGATACGCTGCTGGCCTTCCCGCGCGAACGCCTGGGGGCGCGCTTCGTCGCACTGGAGACGTTCCTGGAGCGGCATCGGAATCCCCGGGCCCGCTCGCTGAAACCTCATCGGGGCTTCGGTGCGGACGAAATCGAGATGCTCCGCTCGCTCGGCTACGCGAACTGACTGGGAGGCCCCCGGACCGGTCGCAGCTCTCTACCGGAAGCGGGACTTCACCGAACCCCAACTGGCCAGCTCCACGGGAGTCGTGCACCCGCCCTCCGCGGTAACGGCCATCACCCAATTCCCCGGAAACCCGAGATTGTCGAGGAGGGTGAACGAGGCGGCCCCACAAACGGGAGCCCGAATATAGGAAGTGCCCCAGCTGCCGCTGCTCGTGTCGACGCCCCACCGCATGCCGACATCGGCTTGACTCTGCGCCTGGCCAAAATAGAACTCCGGGGAATCGAGACAGCATCCCCGGATGGTTACGGTGTGATCACCGGGTGCCCAATTCCCTGCAATCGACTGCCGGAAGATCTCGGCTCCAGGAACCGGACCTCCCTCCCAGACCACGAAATCGAGCTGGCTGATGTTGGGGGACACCTGAGTGAAGATGTTGTAGTAGAAGGCCGACACCCTGATGGGAGGAATCTGGTTGGCCGTCACCCCGACGGCGACATCGTTCGGTCCTCCCGAGGTTCCCGACGCGTTCGAGCAGCCCAGCCCCAGCTCTGGAGTCAAGTCTCCCCAGAAAAGGACCTCGTAGCGATCGCTCGGCGGATTGTTTTGGCTATTCCCCGCATGACCGACCAGTACTTCGTCGTTGGCCATCGCCGCGACGGACACTCCAAGCCCGATCACACACGCGATCATCGCACTCTTGTACAAGGGTCACCTCCGTGGAAGCGGCAAGGAAGCTCCGGTTCGTCGGGGCGACTCCGGAGTGCGAGCAACCGAGAAAATCATAGCGCCAGCACTCTGCGCGAAACAAGGTCGGGCAAGAGCGTACGCCCTGGCCGCGGGATGTGGAGTCGTGCTATCTTCGACTCCATCGACGGACGGGGCATCGAGACAGGGACCGACTCAGCGCGAGGGAACCCCGATGCCACGACTCATCCCGAACGTTTCCCCGACCGACTGCTCCCTCACGCACGGGCACGGATGCCCCCACCGGCATCTCCCATCGATTCCCGGAGCTGCACGCCTCGTCCTCTGTGTGCTCCTCCCGCTGATGGCGATCGGAACGCCTCGCGCGGCACGGTCACAGGCCTGCGGCGTCCCCGGCCCGGCGCACGATGTCACGCTCCTCGGGCAATACTCCCCGCCCGGATTCGACACGTACAGCGATGTCCACGGCCTCTCCCTACTACGCGAAGGCACGCTCGTGGAGATCGCGATCATCCTCGGTCACCGCAACGGCATGTCCGGCGCACTCGTGCTCGACGTCACCGATCCCGCCGCGATCGATTCGATCGCGTTCTTTCCGGGCCCGTCCTTCGACGTCAAGACCTACGTCGGCGACGACGACACGCTGGCCTACGTTTGCGATGACCTGCCCGATGCCACCCTCACGATTCTGGACCTGGGTGACCCACTGCATCCGGAGATCGTCACGGCCGGTGTCGTTCCGTTCCACGCCCACAACCTCTTCGTCGATCCCGGGCGTCGGTTGCTCTATGCCGGCGGAAACCTGACGCCGTCGTTCCGGACTCGCATCTACTCCTTGGAAGATCCGCGGAATCCAGTGCAGATCGGCGACCTCCCCGGCCCGGCCTTCCACGATGTGCACGCGTTCGGTTCCAACTCGTATCTCTTCGACACCCGCAGGCAACGTCTCTGGGTGTTTCGAGTAGAGGACGGCGGCAGCACCGCCATCCTCGGGACGGCGAGCTGGAGAGGGGCGCACATCCACAGCGGGTGGCCCACCCCGGACGGCAACTACTTGATCGCGGCCGACGAGCT
>JAGQHR010000247.1 GCA_020431745.1 Candidatus Eiseniibacteriota bacterium | reverse complement strand
CGTCCTGCCGTTCCTCCTCACGATGGGCTCGGACCCGACGCGACTGAACACCCCGGACTCGTTCGGATACATGGAGCTCGCGAGGTCGTTGCAGACCGAGCTTCGCTTCGCGGGCAGCGCCGGGCCCGAAACGTTCCACCCGCCGGGCTATCCCGTATTCCTGGCCCTGACCGCCCGTCCGGCCGGAGTAGAATGGACGGCCGCTCTCCTCTGGCAGATGTCCCTCACCGCGATGACGATTCCGCTCGTTTGGAGCGCTGCGCGGAGGATCTGGGACGCCGGCGCCCCCACTTGGATCGCAGTCGCGCTGTGCGCCCTCGATCCCATGGCCTGGGTCTATTCGCAGAAGCTGCTCTCGGAGTCGCTGTTCTCCGCCGTCTTCCTCCTCCACCTTTGGCTGGCGATGCCCCTGGTCGATTCCGTTTCTGATCGTGGTCGCACGAGGGAGCTCCGACCCCGTGCTCTCCTCGCGGGCATCGTCGGAGCCGCAGCGACGTTCCTCCGTCCGGTCACGTACTACTGGGTCGTGATCCTCGGCCTGCTGATCGTGGTCCGTGGACTGCGCGGGACACCTCGCCGGTCCCGAGCGCTCGGCATCGTCGGGATGGTCTTCGTCGGATGGTTCTCGCTTGTGCTTCCCTGGCAGTTTCGAAACTTCGAGGTCAGCGGAAGCCCCGAGTTCGCATCGGTCCAGAGCCACAACCTGCTGATGTATCGTGCTGCCGGTGTCGTCTCTGCGACCGAGCACATCCCGCTCGAGACAGCCCGGGAGCTGCTGATCGACCGACGCTCCACGGCCGACCAGCGCGACGGTCGGAACACCGACTTCGGGTTGGCATCAGCCATCCTCGTGGCTCATCCGTGGGCGACGGTACGAACGATGGCTGCCGGCGCCGGCCGGTTGCTCACCGGTCCGGGTCGAACCGTGTTTCGTCTGTACCTTGGGGACGGTGCTCCCTGGGGAGTGGGAGCATCGATCCTTCACCGCATCCTGCTTTTCGTGTGCGTGTTCGCGGCGGTGGTTCGCAGCCGCCGAATCCTGCCGGGGGCATCGGGTCAGGCCGGACTCCTGACCGGCGCGGCGATCTATCTGCTGCTGTTCAGCAGCGGTCCGGAGTCCTATTCCCGCTTCGTCGTGCCGATCCTCCCGATACTCTCGATCCTCGCGGGCGGGATCGCCGGATCTCGCAGATCGCGGGGGCCATCCTCGCTGCCCCGAGCCGACCGATCGACGGACTCCGATTCAGCGACACTCGATCCGTTGCCCTCGCTCTAGGTACGATCGACTTCGATCGCTCTATGCGCGATCGGCCGCCGCGCCAGGAGCGGACAACATCTCCATCCAGTCCTCTCTTGAGCAGCGCCCGTCCGCAAGCTCCCGCACGGCCACGATCGGGTCGATTCGCTTCGCCCCCCACGCCAGCTCGGGAGGCTGGCCGAACTCCTTCTTCGCCGACCAGCCGCGCTCGCGCAGCGCGACGGCCAATCCGGCACCCAGGACAGTCCGGGCGAATCGCTTGCGATCTTCCGGTGATTGGATCCTCGAATTCGGCGGAACGATCTCCGCGCTCAACTCGCCCAGACGCTCGATCGCCTCCGGATACGATTCCGGCGGATACCGGTCGAGAACGGACGCGTGCGCGTCACGGACCTCCCGCCAGTGCTCCATCGCCACGCGTTCACCGACATCCTCCCAAGCGATCGGCTCAAGATCCCCCACCCCGGGCGTGACGAACCGGTGCAGCGCCAGCTCGTAGCCGTCTGGATCGCTCAACAGGACGATGGCGGGACGATCGTCCGGATCACCGTCCGGGTCGTGCGCGTCCTTCATTGCTTCCACCCGCTCCCGCAAGCACGGATGCGTGTCGTACTTCTGGCTCGTTCGCCCGTCCCACTCCCGTTCCAGGGCTTCCGCGGCCCGGGGAGCGATCGCCGGCGCCTCGAGGAACGAGGGCAACCCTGCCGCGACCGGCGGACGGAACCCGGCCGAGAACACCGCGTTCGCTTCTGCGACCCGGTACGAATCCAGCAACGCGTCCGCTTGGCACAGCTTCTTTAGACCACGTTCGAGAGCCGGCGCCCCCACCCGCTCGACGGCGAGCCGATCCGCCGCCAGCTCCTGTTCCCGCACCACCTGCGCGGTCAGCCCCAGAAGGACTTCCGCGTACCAGCGGAACGGAAGCACGAGGGGATGTCCCTCCAAGATTCCCAGAGACCGGAGGACCTGCTCGTGCGAGCGACGGATCCAGGGCAGCAGGGCCAGGTCTCCACCGTAGTAGTGGCCAAACTCGTGTGTCAGAATCGCCTCCAGCTCCGAAACCGTGAACAGGTGGAGCACCGGCAGTCCGACCACGAGAACGCGCCGCCTTCCCAACCCCAGAAAGCCTCCCCGAGCGGTGACGGCGGCGTTGATTTCGGGGGAAAGATAGACCTCCTTCGGCAAACCTTCGCCGAGGGACTGTCCGATCGCGGCGATGAGTCCGAAGAGCCCCGGGTGGGCTTCCGGTTCGAGCAGAATGCCGGGCGGATCCCACTTCTCGAAACTGCTCACCACGGTGATGACCGTGGATACGACGACCGCGAGCACAACCAGCATCATCCCCAATATCAACGCGATGAGGACGCGGGCGTCGACGACCGGCGACATCAGGAGGAGAACGAACACGGTGCCCAGCACCGCCAACACGGCGAGCGCGACGAGATAGAACCCGAACGGAATCAGGAAGGCGAGAACGGCGCGCTTCCGGAGCGACGAGGATCGACTCCGCATCTGGGGTCCTTTCGTCTGGATGAGAATGTCGTCGATCGAGATCGACGGACGGAACGGAACGGCAACGGCACGGCTGGTCGGGAATCCTAGCATCGCGGTCCTCGGAGAGAAACTCTGACCTTCCGGAAGTACTTAGACGCGGATCGTTGAGGCTCCCGAGGAGGGCAAACTACCATCGGTATCGAGTACCGCCGAGGGACGGATGCTCGCTCTTCACGACGTGCTCCGTTCGGGACCGGACACCCGGCAGGAGGGCTCCGCATGGACCGCACCGAGCGTCCTGGGAACGAACCGCTGGAGGACACCCACGGTCAGCACTCCGATCCGTCGTGCGCGCGCCCCGAATGGTGGTTGTCCGTGTCGGTCGCTACCATCCTCACGACGGGGATGGTTGTCGCTCGAATCGCAGAGGCTGCGGACCTCGTGTGGACCGACACCGACTGGTCCCACCAGAACTATGCCGCGGCCGTGGAGGTCGATCCGGAGGTCCAACCGGGAATCCTCGTGCTGGACAATCGTGTCGACGATCTCCGGCTGGTCGGGACTCCGACGGAGTTCCTCGGGCTCTACTCGATGGCCACCTGCCGGGACACGCTCTTTCTGACCGCGAGCGACGTGCCGTTCAACGATGACGGCGCCGAGGTCATCGCCTACGACTACCTCACCGACTCCTCGTCCGTCGTCTATCGTCCGTACGAATCCGGCTTGCACCTCATCTCCTGCGTCAACGACACGCTCTACCTGCCGGGTCCCGACTCAATGGATCCGTGGTTCGAGGAGGGGAGCATCTACGTCTACGACGGTGACGAGTGGATCGAGAAGGCGACGATCCCGACCGCGATCCACGTCAACGATGTCGCAATCTCCGGACACCGTCTCTTCGTCACCACCGGACACGGCTTCGGTGAGCTCATGGGCTCGGGATGCGTCTGGTTGAGCGAGGATCGCGGAGACACCTTCACACGGGTGCTCACCATCGAACCGACTCCGGAACGACGCTGGCGCCGCTTTCACGGCGCGGGCGTCTATCACGGCCGGGTCTACGTGCAGCCCGACGATGCCGCACCCCAAGACGATCGCATCTTCATCACTTCCGATGGCGCAGTCTGGGACACGCTGGGAATCCCCAACATGCCGTTTGACCGCCAGGCGATGTTCAGCGTCTACGGGGACTCCCTGTTCATGACGATTCAAAACAAAATGTACATCTGGGACGACCACGTCTTGCGCGAGAACTGGCTCCCCTTCAACGGCTGGCGGTGGTGCCGCGGCATCCATCGCTACAAGGGGGCGCTCTATGGTGGAGGGGACTCCTGTTTGCTCTTTCGATGGATCTCCGGATCGACTTGGGCGCAAGTCGGAAGTCTCAGCGTCGACGCGTCGACCGAAGAGATCGAATCGATGGCCACGTACTACGGCCGGCTCTATGTTTCGACCTCGCGATCGGACTACGCCTACCTTCCCCACCTCTTCGTGTCGGCGGCCGCACCGCTCGGTGAGCTGACGTCCCTTGTCCATGACTTCGGCTTGCCGGTCGCCCAGGGCGTCCTCGATTGGGACGCCTACTGCCCCGGCGAGGCCAATCGTGTGAGGATCCAAGTGCGTTGGGGACGGACTGCCGGCGATCTGTTTTCCACCGTCTTCGTGGGACCGGACGGAACCTCTTCCACCTACTTCGAATACCCCCGGACGATACTCCCACCGGACCACGCGGAGTCCCGCTACTTCCAGTACCGCGTCACGCTGGCATGCCCCGGGGGTGTACGGATGCCGGTCCTCCGCAGCGTCACTCTGGAAGCCAGCGCCTTCGACCCGTCCGGCGTCGAACCGGCTGACGAGGAAGCCGACCATCCTTTCGTGCTCGCAGCGAGCTCCCCCGTCGGGACGCGGGGACACTGCGAGGTCCGGTGTTTTCTCGATCCGAGCGGCGGATCGGACGCTTCGCTATCGGAGCCTCGGATCGTTCGCCTGAGAATCCTGGATGCGATGGGGCGGCAGATCCGCAGCCTCCGGATGTCGGCCCCGGTGTCCTGGCGCTGGGACCTCCGAGACGCCGGCGGCAACCGTGTGCCCTCAGGAATGTATTGGGCGATCGCGGAGGGACCGAGGCTCCCGAGGATGACGCGCACGATCGTCGTCGTCCGATGAGCTGAGTGTCCGAAAAGTCCCCAATGGCGAGGAGATGCACGACCGGCACCGGTAGCGCGGGAGCCCACCGCGATCGAATCGCCCTCCGCCCCGATAGGATCGACCCCCTACTCGAATAAGAGGAATGTGCAAAGCACCGATGCCGCTTGTAGTCGCAGACGGCCAGGATCACCGTAGCCCCCGATGGTCTTGATCCGGGACCGGCGCTTTCCTTCCGCGTCCGGCCAAGTCGGATTCCCCCCTGGACCACCAGTCGCACCTACCATGGAGGCATTGCCGTGAACAGATCCATTCTCGTCGGCTCTTTGTCGGCACTGGCGTTGGGGGTCGCAGCGACGGCGCTCGCCACCGACGTTCAACTGGTCGGTTCCAGCGGAAATCCCAACAACCATCCGCCAGTGGATCGGGTTGAGCTGCTCTTTCGCGGAGATCTCACTCCGGAGTTGGGCATCGGGTGCTCCAACGGCAGCGGAACTTCGGGGGGGCCGAACGACGTCGCGGTGGGCGTGACCGCCACCGTCACCCCTCCGTTCCCTCTGACCCAGGTCTACTACAACATCTTCACGAACGTCTCTCCGAACATCACGCAGCTCGACTTCGTCGCCTGGCGGGGCGGGGCGGTTCCCGGCGCGGAGCTCGGTCGTCAGTCCATCGCGCCGAACTGGGGGCAGGGTGATCACACCGTGAGCATCAACTCCGTTTGGGTCCCGTCCGCCCAGTTCTACTTCGGATTCAATCAGAATCAGACGAATGTCGGCTTGCGGTGGGGACTCGACACGAGCAGCGGGAGCTGGGGCACCTCCTTCATTCGCGCACCGACCTGCGGCGCCGCGACGTTCACGCTTCTCGACAACCTCGGGTTCCCCGGGAACTGGGTCATGGCCGCATCCGTCGATGTCGTGGGCAGCCCG
>JAGQHR010000246.1 GCA_020431745.1 Candidatus Eiseniibacteriota bacterium | reverse complement strand
ATCGAGGTCACGTGGCTGGACAAGTTCGATCCATTCCCGTTCTGCGAGACCCATCACTTCGGATTGGAATTCGATCCGGCCGTGCAAGGTGGCCTCGCTGGGGGTGGCAAGCTCTACGCGTGCGACAACGCCTCGACGCTCTATCAGATCGACCATCTCACCGGCGTGGCGATGCCGCTGTGCCCATTGCCGCTCCCTGCGACCGAGATCGAGTTCAACAACAGGTCCTATCGAGCGGTGCTGCAGGAAGCCGATGGAGGATTCCGCCATCAGGAGTTCGATATTGCGACCTGTACTCCGCTCGCCGGACCCCTGTTCAACGGATCGGCCTTCAGCGGCCTGGAATTCGTGGGCGGGGTGCTGTACGGGTGCGGGATGCCGGGTCCGTGCACGCCTTCGGATCTCTACACGATCGATGTGAACACCGGGCTCACCACCCTGATCGGACCCACCGGGTTCGGGCCGATCTCCGGCATGACGTTCGACCCACGAAACCAAGTCATGTACGGAGTAACAGGCTGCTGGCAGCAGTTCGGCACGTCCAAGCTCGTCTCGATCAACCTGGCCACCGGCGCGGGGAGCTTGATCGGGGACACCGGAGTCGCGGCCTTGGGCGGTCTGGCCTTCGGACCCGACGGCAACCTCTACGCGATCGGTGCCAACAACGAGGGAGGCAACTTCTTCCGAATCGATCCGCTCACAGGAGCCGCGTTCTTGATCGGCCCCACCGGATTCCCGGGGTTCTCCGGCCTGACGCTCGTCGGCAGCGGGCTACCTGCAGTCCAGGCTTACTGGACCAGCATCGACACTTGCCAAGTGCCCGTTCCGTGGCAGTTCTGGCGCGCACTTCCGGGTGGACCGATTCAGGACATCGTGCGTCTGTCGGAGACGTGGCCGGAAGGACCGATCTCGGTCGACCGGCAGGTCACGACCGTGCCGTTCGAGATCCCGTTGGCGGATCTCACCTGGGATGGAACCGAGGGGCTGGACTGGATCCCGGTTCCCGGTGACCCCTTCGTGTTGCTGCCCGGCGACGAGGTCACGGTCGACATCCCGGTCCGACCCCAGGACCAGGCCGCGCTCGTCCGCTACACCGTGACGAACGAAGTGACCGGTGAAATGATGACCCGTTTCGTCAACGAGGCCATGATCATCCCGTTCGTCAGCGACGCTCCGGACGTCGAACCCGAAATGCACGGGAGCGGGTTCGAGTCGAGCATGCCGAACCCGTTCACCGACTGGACTGTTCTCGTGTACCGACTCGCAGTGGACACCGACGTCACTCTGGCCATTCACGACGTGACCGGCCGACGGCTGGCCGTCTTGGAGCAGGGGCATCGGGAGGCGGGCCTCCACACGGTCCGTTGGCTCCCGACCCAGGATGACGGCAAGCAGTTGCCTGGAGGCGTCTACTTCGCGGTCCTGCACGCCGCGGGTGAGACCTACCAGCAGAAGCTCGTTCTGCGGGAGTAGTGTTTCCTCCGGTCTTGCAGATTCCTCTGGTGCGGCCCACCGTCTGTAGGGCGGGCCGCACCGACATTCCAGTTGCCGAGCCGCGAATCACGAAGTGGTGGCGCTCCGTCATGGCGACACCCCTCCGTCGGGACGCCATGATTCCCGCGGACGAGTCGTCCCTCTTCGGTGGAATCCGCTACCGGAGGATCAGCATGCGGGCGGTCGTTTCGGCATCTTCCGTGCGCAGGAGCACGACGTAGCTCCCTGACGCCACAGCACGACCCGCCTCATCCATCCCGTCCCACGACACCGATCGATCGGACCCATCGATGGCGTGCTTCCCGAGGCTACGCACCAGACGTCCCTGCAGATCGTAGACCTCGATGGTGGCCGTGTCGTCCCGACCGGTCAGAGAACGGAAACGGAGATCCGCCCGACCCCGCGCCGGATTGGGAGAAACCACGACCCGCAATGAACTCTGTAGTCCGGCGAGCCCCTCGTCTTCGACGCTCGAGGACGCACACGCGACGAGCGCACCGATCTGGCCACAGCCGAGCTCGTCGTTCTCCGGCAGGAGAGGCGAGGTCGGAGCAACGCACAAATCTTCGCAAGTCCCGGAGTATTGAGGATCGTTCGACGTGTTGTTGTCGGTGCCGACACCGTAGCAGTCCGGATCGTCGACCGTATTCCCCCAGAAGTTGTTGCAGGATCCGACACCGCCCGGTGGACACGACATCCCGACGCCGGTGTTCTCGCTGATATCGTTGTTGAAGAAGGCGGCGCCGGCCAGTGTGCCTCCGACGATTCCACTGGTGTCGTTGCGTACGATCGAGTTCCCGCTGATTTCGCGGAACGTGCCACCGATGCCTCCTCCCTGACTGGCATGGTTGCAAGCGATCACGTTCGAGCGGAGGTGCGCATCGCAGATTGCCTGCGTCCCGACGCCTCCGCCTTTCGCGGAATCACCGCCGGGGGTGCCCACGGTGTTGTCCCAGATGATGTTGTCGAAGACGACGCCGTCCGCCGTGCGAACCGCGATCCCTCCTCCGAACCCAGAAAAGGTTCCGGACGTCTGGACAACCGAGTTCCGATAGATGAGATTCCCGCTGATCTGAAACAGGATGGGATCGTGCACGTAGACCCCACCACCCGCATAGACATAGTCTCCGACGACGTGATTCTCATAGATCCAGTTGTCGCGGATGGCGCCGGTTCCGAGCATGACGATCCCGCCCCCGGTGAGAGGTCCCGTCGCCCCGAAAACCTTGGACCCGCCTCCCCCAGTGATGCTGAAGCCGGCGAGGACCATTCCGTTACCGTTCATAGTGACGGTGCTCGCCTGATCCGGGTTTTGGGGTTGGCTGCCGTCGATGATCGTCACCGCAGGTCCGGACTCACTCCGAACCACCAGGTTCTTGGACAAATAGTCCAGGTTCTCGAAGTACGTGCCGGCGCGCACGACGATCTCGTCGCCGGCCGCGGCTGCTTGAATCGCATCCTGGATCGTCGGATGGTCGTCCGGGACCCAGATGGTGGCAGCAAGGGCAGAGGATCCGAGCCCGGCGAACGCCGTGACCAGTCCCCACGACCGGAGCAATCTCGATCTGGATGATTCCTTCATGAAACGCCTCCCTAGAAATTCCGATGTAGCTTTCGTTGCAGATCGTGTCGTCTTTGCCCAGAAAAGCTGCTCTCCGTCCGGTCGATACGGACGAGACCGATCTGATACATCGGGGATCTACGTAGGGGCACGAGCTTCGGTCGAATGCCCCCCCGCTCCGGTGCACTCTCCTCCCATCCCCGGCGCTGCAGACACCTCCCGCTTCGATCCAAACGCAGGGTTTCAGCCGCCGTCTCGATCGATCCCGCACCGATTCCGTGATCAGATAGATACCCGAGCAACGATTGCGCAGGGTGCCTACCGGTACATCGACTTGATGTTTCCCCAACTGGTGGACGTCAGAGGCGTCGGCGAGTCGATGTCCACCGTCGCTGAGAAAATGACGCCCGCCCATCCGCACCCGAGGTCACGTTGATAGACGTAGAGCGTGTTCTTTCCCGCGCGGATCGCATCGGTTACGTCGAGGTCGACGATGCTACCTCCGTTCGAAAAGTTCCCTCCGGACACGTCTTTGAGGGAAACGCCGGGCCTTCCAGAACTCCTGAGATGGGTCTCCCCTAGGTCTCCCGGGGTGGCCAGGTCGGGAACCGCACGCGCCGACAAAGCCCGATCTCTGCATGTCTACCGCGTCCCGACGGACCAAGTAGAGCCGCCGGGGCCTCGTCGTGGTTCAGTGGCAGGGAAGCGGCAGGGATCGATGAACGACCCGCTCCTCAGTAGGTGATCCACCCGTCGAAGTAAGTGTCCCGGCGCGCAGCCAGGTTGTGCAGCATCGTCTCCGGAACGATCTCGTCCCCCGGCTGCAGCTCGGTCGCGTAGAGGATTCCGTCCCCGGTGGCCGCACGGGCCGACTCACGATAGACCCAGGTTCCGTCGATCCTCGTTCGCAGACGGATCCGCAGCTCGCCCGCCGGCAACCCGCGGGCACGGCCAAGGTCAGGCTCGGGACTCCCGTTCCGCACGGCGCGAAGGCTTCGCGCCGCCGGGCTCGCGAGAGGCAACGGCCTGACGAGACGCACATCGGCCCTCCGTCGATCCGAGGCGAAGGTGTGGAATTGATGCGTCGACAAGTCATACGCGTTGGTGAGAAACGCGGGTGCACGAACGAGCCGCCGCGTGCCCATCGACCCGGCCTCGAGTCGTTCTACCTGCCCGTCTCCCATCACATCGATCCAACCGGACCCCTGCTCGAAGACGACCTCGATGCGTGCCTGCGTCCGTCCCCGCAAGAGATGCGGATCGATCGCGAAGCGTCGCCACTGCGGGAAGTAGGCGAAGCCCGCGGATGGGTGGCGGCGATTCACGAAGCCCTCCAGATGTTGGGAAAACGCCTCGCGCACCCGCGCGAACCGATCCTGGACTCCGAAGATGCGGGGATCGAGGTCGAGCGCGGCCGCCGGGATTTCCTCGGGCAGCGACGCCACCACCTGCCCATCGAGGAGGATCCGCGCGCTCGGGCCGACGCCGGACCCCGGCTGCGCCGAGTGGGCATTCAGAGAACAGAGCATGTCGATCTGGATCTCCGCCGCATCCACCGCGTCCCAGTCGATACCGGGCGGGAGGTCGATCTCCTGGACGAGTCGATCCCCAGGGTGATCGAGCCGTGCTCGCCAGCGATCCGGGTCGGGATCGATCATGCGTTCTCCCCAGTAGGTCAGGGCGGGGAGGCCGAACAGCACACCGAGGGCGGCGATCCGACACCGACGCGACCACCCGAGGTCGCGTAGCCAGATCCAACCCGGTAGGCACCAAGCCGCCACGGCGAGGATCCCGAGCAGCGTCTCCAAACCATGCCCGGTTTCGATCCCGACGCCCCAGCGTACGAGAACATCCCGCCCTGCGATCCGCGCCAACGCGACGCTCGTGAGCGCCACCAGGAGCGCGATCGCGAGGGGGCGTCGAGTCCACGCGAAGTTGCTCATTCGGGAAGTCCGTGAGACACCGGCGGCAGCTCGAACCAGGCACGTTGCACCGTAGGCCGCGTACGGGAGCAGCAAGCCGATCGCCGGAAGGTTGTAGCGGCTGACGAGATGACTGAAGGCGTGGACACCGCACAGATAGACCGCCAACAGCGCGGGCATCCATGCCCTCGGGCCGAGACGAATGGACGCGGCGAACCCCAGCAGCGCGAGTCCGATCAAGATCGGTTGCCAGTGCGCGGGCGGTGGCAGCCAGCCGAACCAGGTGCGCACGTCCTCCTTGAGGGCCGGGTACACTGCGTACCAACGCACCTTGGCCGTCACCAACGCAACCCACCGGACCGGTTCCTGCGCGATCGTGTGCAGGAAGGCCGACCGATACACAGCCTTCGAGCGCTCCTCCCCGACCGCATCGGGGTGTTCTTCGATTGCCTGAACCAGCTCGGGATGGATCACATCACCGGTGCCGACCGTTTCGAAGCCGCGATCCTCGACGTAGTTGCCGCGAAAGAGCCACATCTCGCGGTCGCCGCGCTCCGCGAGCGGATTGAGCGGCACCCCCGCCGCCAGAAGGAACCCGTTCCAGATTCCGAGGACGAGCCCCAGTCCCACCGCACGACCCAGCAGGTGTCGAACGGCAGCCCCGACGCTGGGGGGGCGATGCGCCCAGAGGTCGAGGATGAGAACCGGAACCGCGACGGCCTGCCAGCTGGTCTTGGTGAGAAGGAGCAGAGCCAGAGCAGCACCGCCGACGGGGAGACGCCGGCCGAATCCATCGTCCAGCGCCACGATGACCGCGCCGGCAAAGAAGAGCATCGGCACCTCGGTCATGATCGCG
>JAGQHR010000245.1 GCA_020431745.1 Candidatus Eiseniibacteriota bacterium | reverse complement strand
CCTTCCCGCTCGCTAGCGCGTCGTCCGCGCCCGCGAGAGATCGAGCTCGCCGCGCGCGGGCTCGAGACGGGTATGCGGCACGTGGTTCTGCACGAACCAGTGCCAGAGGATCTGCCCGTAGCCCAGATTGTCGACCCCGTGCTTCTCGAAGTAGGGTCGGAGCATCCGGTTGAGCTTGGGCAGATTGTAGAACGGGACCGACTGGAAGTAGTGGTGTTCGAGATGGTGGTTGCTGTTGAGGAACAGGAACCGCCAGGCCCAGTTTCCGTCGACGCGTGAGCTCCACTTCCGCGGATCGGCGGGATCGATGATGTAGTGCTGGCCCAGCCGATTGAGCGTGAACGCGATCGGGAACACCAGGAAGTACGGGATCAGGTAGGTCCGGGCCAGGACGGCCCATCCGCCCGTGATCCCGAGTAGCACCGCGATCGCCAGGTGCAGTCCGATCGTGACCGTCCGCTCCACCGCGATCCGCTTCTGCAGATCCTGAGGGTAGCTGGCCGTTTCCTTGCGCGCCGCACGGAAGTAGATCGGGAAGAGCACGGGCGTGCAATAGAGCAGCTTGTACCAGCGGGCCACCCGCTTCGGACTCAGATAGTGCCGCTTCGGATCGTCATCCTCGTCCCCGAGGTTCTCGTGGTGGTCCATGTGCCAAACGTGGAACTGGGTCGCGGAGATTCCGCTCGGGAACGCGTAGAGGAGACCCAGGAACCGCATGAGACGCGGGCGGCGCGCCTTGAAGATCGCCCGGTGAACCTGCTCGTGCAGGAGCACCGTGAAGTTGAAGATCGTGAACCCCTCGAGGAGCGCCACGGGGATCCAGATCAGCGGGTTGGACACGTGCCAGCAGACCCATCCGCAGGCGAAGAGGAGTAGGAACTGCCGGATCACGATCGCGAAGTGTTTGATCGGCTTGCGATCGTGGAGCGCGCGGATCTCCTCCTTGGGAAAGAACTCATTCAGCTCTCTGCGGAGCTCGTCGGCGGCATCGTAGTAGCTGCGGGCTTTGGTGCTCGTCGTCATGGTCCTCTGCGCTGTCGTTCCCGTGGATGCCTGGGAGGGGGCGGGAATCCGAAACCCTCCGATTCTGGGATCGAGTCGATTCTACCATGGCTGGCGTGGGCGGCGCAGGCGGGAATGGCGGGGCCGCTCGGCCCCACGTGCGGCCCACGAATTCTGAACCTCCGGGTCGGAAAACGGGCGTTGGGAAAGCGTTTGCGGGCTTTCGACCCACCGCGGTGTCCCCATCGATCAGGATCGCGCCTTCGGCAGCTTCAAGAAGAAGCGGAGCGGGTTGTCCCTCCGCTTCTTCCGGCACATCTTGCCTACCCGCCCCCCTTCGACCGCCCCCCCCAGCTCCGTCGCGGGGCGCGCCGCCGATGCGAATTCAGACCGGTGCGTCGGCTCGCACCTCCCGCCGCTTCCTCTCGGCCGGTGCCGGGTCCTCGTGGCGATCGCGTCCTCCCCGATGACCGTGCTCCTCGTGCTCCCCGGGATGCTCTTCTTCATGCATCTCGGCGGGCATCGACCCGGTCAGCCACGCGGGATTCCCGGGGTAGACACCCGGCTTGAAGATCACCCCGTAGAAGTGCCAAACCAGGATCGCCAAGGTCGCGAGCCAGGCCTCGTAGAGATGGATGACCCGCATCACTTCGAGGAAGCTTGCCGTCGCGTCGAAGCGCAGCACGACGAAGTTACGGAACCAGAGGGCGAATCCGGTCGCGGCCATGACCACGGTGCCCCAGACGAGCGCCCAGTACTCCGCGCGCTCGACGAAGCTGAAGCGCCCGAACCGCGGCTTCTCGCGGCTCAGCCCGAGGTTGTAGCGAATCGCCTGCGCGACCTCCACGAGATCACGCCGGCCCGGGACCATTCCGCCGAGGAACCCGCGCCCCTCGCGCGAGAACAGGTAGATCACGTGCCAGACCACGGAAAACAGGAAGAGGGCCGCGGCGCAGCGGTGAATGGTCCCGCGGATCCCGAACCCACCGTCCCAACCGAAGAGCCACTGGAACGGCCAGTGTGCGGAGTAGCGCAGGGCCAGCCCTGTGATCACGAGAACGGTGAAGCTCACGAAGAGGAGCATGTGCTGGATGATCGCGTTCTTGCTCATCCGCGCGATCTGAGGCCGTCGCAGGGACTCGCGGTACTGCCGCCGATAGTCGAGGAGGACGTACCCCACCATGCCCCCGATCACCCCGACGATGAGCAGGGTATAGATCACGCGGAACAGACCCGGCCACTTCCCCTCGGGAACGATCGCGTGGATGGGGACCTGCGCCGCCTTCGCGGAGATGCCCGTGTGACAGCCGCCGCAGGTGACCTGCAGGCTGTCCGGCGAAATCGAGGACCGCGGATCGGAGCTCGGCAGGATTCGGTGTGCCCCGTGGCAGCTGGCGCAGTTCGCAACCGTGGTGTCCCCGGCTCGGCTCTTGAGTCCGTGATAGGAGTCGATGAAGGTGACGTCGCGACCTTTCTCGAGGCCGAACGACTCGTTGAGGCGCGCGGAGTCGTGGCAGGGGGTGCACGTCGACTCGGCCAAACGGTACGGGCTCACCGTCGCGCGCGGATCATCCGGCGGCAGGATGCCGTGTTCCCCATGGCAGTCGGTGCAGACGGGCGCGTGTGTGTCCCCGCGCAGCGTGAAGTGACCATGGATTCCTTCCCAGTACTCCGCTTCCTCCTCCGCATGGCACTGTCCGCAGGTGTGCGGCACGTTGAAATGGTTGATCGCGGATTCGGTATCGCCGCGCGGCAGAATGCGGTGGGCGCTGCCCTGCGTGCCGTGACAGCTGATGCAGACCGCCGCCAGATCGTCGCCGCGCTGGTGCGCGAGGCCGTGCACGCTCGTCTCGTAGCTCTCCCCCGCGTGGGCGAGCTTGATGTCGAACTTGCTCGTCAGGTTGATGTCGTCGTGACAGCGGGCACAGGTCTGCGGGAGATTGCGGACGTTGACGGGAGACACCGGATCGGAAACGGCCAGGATCTCATGGGTTCCGTGACAGTCGCGGCACGACGGCACACCGTCGGTGACGCCGACGATGCCGAGCCCGTGCCGGGTGTACTCGTCCCCGATGTCCTCGTGGCAGCTTCCGCAGGCGACCGGAGCAAGGTCGTCCTCGTGCGGGATGTCCGCGATGTCGGCATGACAATCGGTGCAGGCGAATCCCTCATGTACCGAGTGTCCCAGCTGGTCCTGCGAGACCGCCGGAATGTCGGAATCGGATCCATCGTGGCACATCAGACAATCGCTGTCGTCGAAATCGGCGGCTCGCGCGAACCGGGAGAACCCGCCGGACAGTCCGACCAGGAGCGCACAGGTCAAAAACAGCATGCGCGGCAGACGGCAGGACCGTTCCGAACCAGGAAGACCAACGTGCATGATCGCACCTTCCCTTCTCTCCGAAGGCCGTTCCGGGCGCCCGATCGCGCGGTGGGAGAACGGACCATCGGCCGCAAATCAAAGTACGGCCCGATGGTGGGTATGGTCATACGGATGTCCCCGTAGCGGGCTCTGCGAATCCGAAGGCGCCGCGCTTGCGCTCCGCTCGGGCGGACGGCATAGTCCCTAGCCATGGATTCGGGCACGCCGACAACCGGGCCGAGCACGCCCCTGGTCCGACGCCTCTGGTTTCAGACCTTCGCCGCCATGGCCGTGGGCGTGGTCGTCACGCTCTTGACCCACGGCGCGGCCGCACACTGGTTGGGCTGGATGGGCGTGATCTTCGTCCGTCTCCTCAAGATGGTGATCGTGCCGCTCATCGTGACGAGCATCGTCACCGGCGTGGCCTCGGTCGGGAGCGGCCGGCAGCTGGGACGTTTGGGCGCGAAGACGCTCGTCTACTACGTTTGCACCAGCCTCCTCGCGATTCTGACCGGGCTCGTCCTCGTCAATCTCATCCGTCCCGGGGTGGGCGCCGACCTCGCCGGGCAAAGCGGCAGTGCCATGCCGGAAATCCAGACCCCCGGGAGCCTGGCGGACATCTTCGTGCGGATGATTCCGACCAATCCGATCCAGGCGATGGCGGATGGGGACATGCTGGCGATCATCTTCTTCGCGATCCTGCTCGGAGTCGGACTGGCTCATCTGCCCGAGCGGCAGAAGGACACCGTCGGACGGCTCTTCGATCAGGGATTCGATCTCATGATGATGGTGACCGGAGGGATCATCCGCCTCGTCCCCCTGGGTGTCCTCGGACTGATCTCGCAAGCGGTAGCCAGCTCGGGCGTGAAGACCTTCCAGGCGTTGGGGCTGTACGCGCTCACGATCGTGGCGGGGCTCTCCATCCACTGGCTCGTCACCCTGCCGCTGCTCCTGCTGCTCCTGGGACGGATCAGCCCGTGGATCCACTATCGCAACATGAGCGAGGCGTTCATCACCGCGTTCTCGACCTCCAGTTCGTCGGCGACGCTGCCGGTGACGATCCGGAACGTGCGCCAGCGCGTGGGGGTGAGCAACTCGGTCACCAGCTTCGTGCTTCCGATGGGTGCGACCATCAACATGGACGGCACCGCGCTCTACGAGTGCGTAGGCGCCATCTTCATCGCGCAGGTCCTCGGGTTCCATCTGGACTTCAGCGCGCAGCTGGTGGTGGTGATAACCGCGCTCCTCGCCTCGATCGGCGCCGCCGGCATTCCTTCCGCGGGACTGGTCATGATCTTCCTCGTCACCGAGTCGGTCGGGCTCCGGGGACCGGAGGTCGCGACCGTCATCGGGATCATGCTCGCGGTCGACCGTCCGCTCGACATGTACCGCACGATGGTCAACGTCACGAGCGACTCCGCCGGCGCGGCCATCATCGCGCGCAGCGAAGGCGAGGTGGGGATCAATGCGCACTAGCACGCTCGTCGTTCTCGGATTGTTCCTCGCGACCGCCGCGCCGGCCCGCACGATCTACGTCGCCTCCAACGGGGACGCCCAAGGACCGGCCCCGTCGGTCGAGACCCGGTACGACGACGGGTCAGCCGATCATCCGTTCCACGAACTCGCCCGGGCCGCCGCCACTGCGGAGACGGCGTCCCGCAACGGAGAGCCGGTCCTGATCGAGCTCGCCGGCGGACACCACTGGTTGACGCCGCAGGAGTATCTCGATCCCACCTGCGGCAACTGCGAGGATGCGGCCACGGCGGTCCCCGCGACCCTGGGGATCCGTCTCGCCGGTCGGCATGTCCGCCTGACGGGTGCGCCCGACCACACATCGATCGTGCACACCCGATCGGGCTACGGAATCCTCGTCCAGGACTGCGACGAATGCGCTGTCACGGGGCTCCTCGTCACGGGCGGGGTGCGCGACCCGGACGGACGCGCCACCGACGCCGCGATCGTCGTCCAGCGCTCGAGCCTCCTCGTGCGGGACAACATCCTGCGCGACAACATCGGCGATGCCGGAACGCTCGCCGAAGTGGTCGTGGGCGTGATGGGCGTGACCGGGCGCGAAGGAAGCCGGCTGCGCTTGGAGGGGAATCGCATCCTCCGCAACTCCTGGGACGGCGTCGCGCTCTACCGGGATGCCGAAGCGACGATCGTCGACAACGTCATCGACGGCATCGACCTGGCCCTGGGTCGGGACGCGGGCGGGGGACGTGGCGTAGGAATCGGACTGACCTGGAACGCGCGCGCCACCGTCCGCGGAAACCGGATCACACGGTACTGGAAGGGCATCGGGGTGTTCGTCGACGCTCAGGCGGTCGTGGAGAACAACGTGGTCGAGGGCGTCGCCACCTGGGGACTGAGCCTGTGGGACGCGGGACGGGGGCGGCCCCACGCGGACTTCCGGGGCAACGTGGTCGACTCGACCGGCGCGTGCGGCGCGTCGATCGTGCGGGAGAGAGCGGACGGGCCGCCGCCGGGA
>JAGQHR010000244.1 GCA_020431745.1 Candidatus Eiseniibacteriota bacterium | reverse complement strand
CGTCCATCGTCTGCGCAGGGTCGAACTCCTTGAGCTCTCCCGCGAAGTGGGTGTCGAGAACCGAGGAATCGAACCTCGTGATCCCGCCGATGCCACTGCGTCCCTCGACCAATCCCGCCCAGAACTGCGGAGCGGAATTGCCGAGCGGGGTCACCGCACCGAGCCCTGTTATGACAACACGTTCAGCCATGCGCTTTCCTAAGGACTGTCGATCCTTTCACCGGGTGACTCGATCGTGGAGCGGCCACGGGCGTGCCCGTCCTACTTCGTGGCCTCCAGGTGATCCTTCAAGTACTGAATGGCGTCCCCGACCTTCTGCATCTTCTCCGCAGCCTCATCGGGGATCTCGATGTCGAACGCCTCTTCCAAGGCCATTACGAGCTCCACCGTATCGAGCGAATCCGCTCCCAAATCATCGATGAACGACGCCTCCGGAGTGACCTTCTCCGGGGCGACTCCCAGCTGCTCCACGATGATGTCCTTGATCTTTTGCTCGTAGTTGTCCATCGGTCTCTCCTCTTTCCTCTGCTCTCGATAGGGGGCGCAGCGGTCTGTCGTCCCCTTCCGGTCGCCCTCCCGGATCCCGCCGCCCTCCGGGGCGCCGGCACGACCGTGAGGTCAGTGAATCCTCGTCCGCGGGCGAGCCGGCCTCCGCATCCGCGGAGCGCTGCCGACTCAGCCCATCAACATCCCACCGTCGACCCGCAAGACCTGACCCGTGATGTACCGGGCCTCTTCGGAAGCCAGAAACGACACCACTTCGCCGACATCTTCCGGTTCGCCGAAACGCCCCACGGGAATCTGCCGGAGTAGGTCGCTCTGCACTGCGTCCGGGAGCTCTGCCGTCATCTCGGTCCGGATGAATCCCGGTGCCACCGCGTTCACGGTGATCGAACGCTCGGCCAGCTCCCGGGCGAGCGAGCAGGTTAAACCGATCAGACCCGCCTTGGAAGCCGCGTAATTGCTCTGTCCCTTGTTACCCATCTGGCCCACGACCGAGGTGATATTGAGAATCCGACCCCAGCGGGCCTTCAGCATGCCGCGCGAGAAGGCCTTGGCGCAATGGAAGGCACCCTTCAGATTCACTGCCAGGACCTGGTCCCACTCTTCGTCGCCCAGCCTCAGGAAGAGATTGTCCCGGGTCAAACCGGCGTTGTTCACGAGAATGGAAACGGCACCCAGCTCCGCGGTCACTGCCGCCGCGAGCCCCTGAACCTGCTCGGAAGAGCCGACATCGCAACGAAAGTGCTGGCACCGAACCCCGAGATCCCGGACTTCCCGAACCGTGGGACCGTCCGACGGGCCGCTCCGATCGACGAGCGCGACGTCGGCCCCCCCGCGGGCCAGGGCCAAGGCGATCGCCCGACCGATTCCGCGACTGCCACCGGTGACCAGGGCCACTCTTCCGGAATGGGGGGCCATCAGGCGGGATCTCCTCCGGCCAGCGCTTCTTCGACCTGGCCGGCCGTCCCGATCGCCTGAACCGCGATCTCCCGATCGAGCGCGCGGACCAGGCCGCCCAGGACCTTGTTCGGGCCAATCTCGACGAAGAGCTCGGCTCCCCACTCGATCATGTGCCGCATCGACGGCTCCCAGAGGACGGGGGAGCGCAGCTGCCGCAGCAGGGAGGAGCGAACCTCCGTCTGCGAGACCGGATGCGCGCTCTCGTTCGTGACGACCTCGGCCCGCGGAGTCGAGACCTCGATCGAGCTGAGCGCGTCTTCGAGACCGGGGATGGCCGCCTCCATCAGCGGTGAGTGGAAGGCGCCGCTCACATCCAGACGGATCACGCGCTTCGCCCCGGCTGCCTTGAGCGCTTCCATGGCTCGCTCGACCGCCGACACCTCCCCGGAGATCACCAGCTGGGTCGGTGAATTGTAGTTCGCGGGCACGACGATCCCGTCGACTTCGTTGAGCGTCTGCTCGACCCGCTCCGGTGCGAGCCCGAGCACCGCGGCCATGGCGCCGGGCGTGTCCAGTCCCGTTTGATACATCAGCTCACCGCGTCGCCGGACCACCCGCAGCGCATCTTCGAAGCGTAGCGCACCGGCCGCGACGTAGGCGGAGTACTCGCCGAGACTGTGTCCGGCCAGTCGATGGTCCGCTCCCTGAGGCTCCCACCCGAGCGCGCGCAGGACGGCGATGCTGTGCACGAAGATGGCCGGCTGCGTATTGCGCGTCTAGCGCAGCTGATCCTCCGGACCCTCGAAACAGAGGTTGGCCAGATCGAACCCGAGAACCTCGTTCGCACGCTCGAAGACGCTGCGCGCGGCGGGGAAGGCGTCGCAGAGATCGCGGCCCATACCCACGAACTGCGAACCTTGTCCCGGGAACAGATATGCAATCTTCAAAAGGAGATCCCTTCCTGGAGGGGGACTACCAGCGAACGAGTGTCGCCCCCCAAGTGAGCCCGCCCCCGAACACGACCATCAGGACGAGGTCGCCCTCGTGAACGCGTCCGGTCGTGACCGCCTCGTCGAGCGCGATCGGGACGGAAGCAGCGGAGGTATTCCCGTACCGATCGATGTTGACGACGACGCGCTCGGGGGGAATCTCCAATCGTTTCGCCGTCGCGTCGATGATCCGGAGATTCGCCTGGTGCGGAATCAACAGGTCGACGTCGTCCGGCGCCAGACCTGCTTGGTCGAGTACCTTGATGCAAGCGTCCGCCATGCCTCGGACACCCAGCTTGAAGACTTCGTTTCCTTTGACCGTGAGATACTGCTGTCGGGCCTCCAACGCCTCATGGGTCATGGGGCGGCGGGACCCGCCTGCGGGAAGCTCGATGAGCGAACCGAACCGACCGTCCGCGCCGAGATGGCTGGCCAGGATTTGATGGGGGCCAGGCCCGGGACCGAAGACCGCGGCGCCCGCTCCGTCGCCGAAAAGGACGCAGGTTCCCCGATCCTCGAAGTTCGTGAACTTGGACAAGATCTCGACACCCACGACGAGAACCGTCTCGGCCATGCCCGACGCGATGAACGCACTGGCGGTTTCGCATCCGTAGAGGAAACCGGAGCAGGCGGCGGAGACGTCCATGCAGAAGGCCTGGGGTGCGCCGAAGCGGGCCTGCAGCAGGCAGGAAGTGGACGGAAACAGGTGATCGCCGGTGACCGTGCACACGAAGATGGCATCGAGGTCCGTCGGCGTAATGCCGGCCGCCTTCATCGCCCGCGCGCCCGCCACCTCGGCAAGGTCGGAGGCGGCCATGTCGGGACCGACGATCCGGCGCTCCTTGATCCCGGTCCGTGTGACGATCCACTCGTCGGAAGTATCGACCATCCGCTCGAGATCTTGGTTGGTCAACACCCGGTCCGGAACGCAGGAGCCGGTTCCGAGGATTCGAACTTCCCTACCCAGCGACTTCTTCCCTGAGGAGTTCACGAGACAGTTCCTCTGCGATCTTCGCGTCGATGCCCTCGCGCGCCCCGCTCGCCGCGACGCGCAGGGCGTTGCGAATGGCCTTGGCCGAGGAGCTTCCGTGACAGATCACGACCACTCCATCGACCCCGAGCAACGGGGCTCCACCGTACTCCTCATAGTTCAACCGGGATCGCACGCGGGCAAACACCGGTTTGAGGAGCAACGCACCCAGTTTGAATTTGAGGCTCCGCTTGAGCTCACTGCGGATCGCCCCCACGACCATCCCGACGACGCTTTCCGCGAACTTCAGAATGACGTTTCCGGTAAAGCCGTCGCAAACGACGACGTCGACCGTTCCCTTGAGAATGTCCCGGCCCTCGACATTGCCCACGAAATTCAAATTGCCGGGACACTCCGTGAGCATCTTGAACGCGGCCTGCGCCAGATCGGAACCCTTGCTGCTCTCCTCTCCGATATTGAGGAGACCGATCGTCGGCTCGGGAATCCCGCTCACCGACTGGGCGTAGACCCGCCCCATGATCGCGAACTGGTAGAGGTGAGCGGGCTTGGTGTCGGAGTTCGCTCCGACGTCCAGCATCAGACATTGGCCATGATGCGTCGGCACGATCGTCAGGATCGCCGGACGATGGACGCCTTTGATCCGCCCCAATCCGAGCAAGCTCGCCGTCACGACGGCCCCGGTGTTTCCCGCGGAAACGAACGCGTCGACGCGTCGTTCCCCCAGCAACTTGATGCCTACGGCGATCGAGGAGTCGCGCTTCTTGCGGTAGGACGTCGTGGCCGACTCGCCCATGCCGATGGATTCGGACGTGTGGACGATCTCTATTCCGAGCCGCTGAGCTTCCGTGGCTGGCAGATAGCAGCCGATCGCATTCTCGTCTCCGACGAGAACGACTTCCAGATCATCGTGGAAATGAGCGGCCGCGTCGATCGCTCCCTGAACCACCGATTCAGGGGCACGATCGCCTCCCATGGCGTCAAGGGCAACTCGGGGTCGACGCTCGGGGTTCAAAGCTTCCTCAGAAGATGACGAGGGATCAGGCTCTGCAAAACCTAGCCGTTCACCACTTGAACCTCTTCGCCCCGATAGTAACCGCACTCGGGGCACACATGGTGGGGACGCTTCGTCGCTCCGCAGTGAGCGCAGCGCGAGGCAGGGGGAGCTCCCAGCTTCCAGTTCGCCCGGCGCTTGTCGCGGCGCGCCGATGAATGGCGACGCTTGGGAAGAGCCATGATTCCTCCTCCTGTCGAAACAGGATCAGTTCCGTTTCTTCAGCATTTCCCGCAGGGCTTCCCAGCGGGAGTCGTGGGGTTCGAGGTCACAGCTGCATTGGGCCGTGTTCCAATTCGTCCCACAACGTGGACAAAGTCCCCGGCAATCCTCACGGCATTGAGGGTGCCAGGGGACCTCGACGAGCACGCTTTGGCGCACTTCTTCTGTCAGGTCTAGGATCTGGCCGTCATGATAGACCATTCCCAGATCGTCTTCACGCACTTCTTCTTCCGGCCGGTGGTCCCGGCTGGGGCGCGGCTCGGCATACACCCGGACGTCCACTTGGATCCGCTGATCGAACTCCTCCAAGCACTTGCCGCAGGCGAGGCGGAGTCCGGCCGTCACGGTTCCATTGACCTCGATCCGGTTCCCGACACGGTAGATCCGAGCGCGGAAGACCACCGGGGCCTCCGTCTGGAATCCCGCTTCGGTGAGATCGAGCTCTCCGGCAGTCCCGATGAGCTCGCGGTGGCTCTCCCCTTCGTCGAGCGTCGCGATGCGCACGACGAAGGCCCCGGAATCATGCACGCGATCGTCACCCCCTGAGAGGCAGCTTCAGATCGAAGAATCGGATCTCTTGATCGGCGGTCTCCCGTGCGTCCGACCCGTGCACCGAGTTTTCCTCGAGGCTCACCGCGAGGTCTTTCCGAATCGTCCCCGGAGCTGCCTCGGCGGGATTGGTCGCCCCCATCAGCTCGCGCCAGCGACGAACCGAGTCCTCTCCCTCGAGAACCCCGGCAACGATCGGCCCGGAAGACATGTACTTGCAGAGCGACGCGTAGAACGGTCGCTCCGCATGCACCCGATAGAACTCCTGCGCATCCTCGATCGAGAGATGCACCATCCGCAAGCCGACGATCTTGAGGCCCGCGTTCTCGACCCGCCGCAGCACCTCACCCACGAGGTTCCGTCGCACGGCGTCCGGTTTGATCATCATCAGGGTTCGATCCATAGCTCGACCTTTGCCTCCTGCGTCTTTGCCAGACCCGATGATCGTCCGGGTCCGGCCCGCATCTGCGCGCACCCTGACTCCGTACCGTCGGTCTCTGGCGATTTTCGTGTGCTATCTCGCTGCGCCGGCCAGGGCCCTCTTCACGAGGGGACCGACTTCCGAGGGAATCCGCGCCACCGGAATCCCCGAAGACTCCAAGGCAGCGATCTTCTCCGCGGCCGTCCCGTGTCCACCGGAAATGATGG
>JAGQHR010000243.1 GCA_020431745.1 Candidatus Eiseniibacteriota bacterium | reverse complement strand
GCCCCAATGCCGATCCCACCCGGTGTGGAAGAGCACGGCGCGGCCCCGCACCGGCCGGGCCTCCCAATCCTCGATGGCACGTGTCTCGGAGTCGGCTTCGATCCTCAATCCGTCGAGGTCGGCCAGCGACTCGAGCGGGAGATCGGCGAGATCCCAGCCGTCGGCGTAGCGGTGATAGGGCGCGTCGAGATAGGTGCCGGTGTTGGCCACCATGTCGATTCGTCCGATGTGGAAGGTCGTGCCCGGCGCATAGTGCCGGGCGGATTGCTCCCGGCTCAGGTGGGTGCCGATCGAGGGCGCGGGAAGTCCCCGGTAGGTGACCAGTCCGTGCTCGACCACGTGGCTCAGGTCGATGAGGCGGGAGCGGTCGTCCATCGTCGATGCCCTCCTAGTCCAACTCGCTGACGGGGGATCGCGTCGCGAGACGGAATGCGTAGGCCGCGGTCGCGATCGCGAGGAGCGCCGCGAAGGCGCCGGTCGAGGCATACCAGATCGAGAGGTCGGTCGTCAGCGGATAGCCTCCGATGAGTGCGTCGATCCAGAAGTATCCGATGATCGCGACGAGCCCGAAGCGCAGGAGCAGCACGAACAACGTCGCCAGGGTGACGGCGATCCCGATCCATTCGATCCAGGGGGATCCCGAAGAGATGATGATCACGCAGAGGGCGTAGGCCACGATCACGGCCCAGCGCGTGCTCTTGACGATCCACTTCACGAAGAGCAGCAGCAGAACGAGCGCCATCGGGATCCACAGGCAGTTCACGAGCCGCTCCAGGATGTTCCCCACGGCACCGGCCGTCGATCCCAGCCCGGCGAGCGCGATCGTCTCGGGCATATCGGGGGCGTGCCCCAGCGCCCGCTGCACCAGGAAGTACACCGGACGGATCATCCGAATCACGATCCCGACTGCGACACCGATGAGCAGATCACGCCCGACGCGGGCGTCGCGGATCCTTCCGTGCAGGGCGCGGCTCCACGAGATCAGAAGCTCGGGCCAGTATTGCCGGGCGTAGGGCTCGAGGGCCGCGTACATCAGGAAGGTGAAGACCGCGATGAACAGCCCGAGTCCGGAGCAGAAGATCAAGAGATTCCACTCGGAGGAGATGGACGGGATGTGGTGTGCATCCAGCACGAACCGGAAGAAGAACATCACGAAGCTGTAGAGGGCGAGTCGCAGGCTCCCCTTGCGATCTCCGCGCCCCAGCTTGAGGTTGCGCCGCGCGACGAGGATCGATCCCCCGAGCATTGCGATCGTGAGCAGGGTGACGGCAGCCTGCGCGACGCGGGTCGCCCATGAGCCGCGCGGCCCCTGCTTGTTTTCCGGCTCCTGCCAGGGCTCGACGAACTGAAAGCTGACCGGCTGCCCTCGATAGGACGCCGCTTCGATGCGGAGGTCGATGTCTCGTGCCGGGAAGCGTCCGCTCCATGCCCTGCGGGAGTCGGCGAAGACTTGCGGAGTCCAGATCGGGTCGACTTCAGTGAACTCGGAGATATCGAGACCGGCGAGCTCGAAGACTTTCGTCCAGTCCGTTTCTCGTGCGGTCGTGTCGGGCTCGCTCACGTCGGGGGGGACCGACAGCCAGCTCGAGAGACGTCCTTCCGGGGTGAGCCCCACGAGGATCATTCCGGGCTGACGCATCGGTGGGTCGCCCGGATGGACCTGTCCGAGGTGGTTCATCGGCAGGAGCCAACTGGGGCTTTCGCGATACCAGAACTCGAATGCGAACGGTGGTCCGCTCGCCAGACTGTCCCAGCGCGTCGCGGTGGAGTCGTGGCTCTGGATCCAACGGAGGTATCCGATGTCCCGTTGGGCGCCCTGCGTGTGGTCCCGGGCGTCCGCGTCCGGTGCGAGCGTCGCGATCACCTCGCGTGCGCGCTCTTCGACCACCGCGGGCGGTTTGTCGAGCTTGGAGAGCGTGACGAGCCTCGTGCGGTCCGAGATCAGGGCGGAGGCGAAAACACCCGCAATCGTCACCAGAAGACACGTCAGGGCCCAGCCGAACCGCATGCGGGTCTGGTCGCCCAAGGAAGCGATCATCTCGGGTGAGGGGAGCTCACCCGCCGCGAGCGCCGCCGCTACCGGATCTCCCCCCGGCAGCGCGGCGGCGACCGCGAGCGCGGAAGCGGGGCGGCGCGCCGGATCGAGCTGCAGACAGCGGCGAATCACGCGCTCCACCGCGGGGTCGAGATCGACGAGATCCTCGGAAGTCCGACTCGGCAGGCTGGTCTGCTCCCGCAGCAGCGCATCGAGCGACCGACCCTGCAACCCGCGCTTGCCGGTGAACATCTCGTAGAGGACGAGCCCCAGCGCGTAGAGATCGCTCCGGACCGTCACCTCGTCACCGCGGAGCTGTTCCGGCGCCATGTAGCCGGGTGTGCCGGCGCGTACCTCCGCACCCCGAATCTCGTCTTCCGCGCCGGCCAGCCCGAAGTCCGCGATCCGCGCGATGCCCCGCCCGTCGATCATCACGTTTGCCGGTTTCAGGTCGCGATGGAGGACCCCGCGATCGTGCGCCGCGGACAGCCCTGCGCAGATCTGCCGGGTGAGCTCGATCGCCTTATCCTGCGGGAGCTTGCCGATCCGGCGGAGGAGCGATGCCAGGTCTTCGCCGTCGATGTACTCCATTGACAGGAAGTGGTGGCCGTCCTCTTCGAGCACGTCGTAGACGCGGCAGACGTTGGCGTGCGAGATCTGGCGCGCGATGCGGACTTCGGCGAGAAAGCGGCGCATCCGGTCCGGGTCTCGGGACATCTCCGCCGGGAGGAACTTGAGCGCGACCGACTGCCCCAGCTTGAGATCGTCGGCCCGGTAGACGTCTCCCATCCCGCCGCGACCGAGCCGTCCCACGATCCGGAAGCGGTCGGCGAGGACCGTCCCGGTCGCAAAGCCGTGCTCGTCCTCCGGAAGGACCGAGATCGGGCTGTAGCTCGCGCTCCGGCGGGAGCGATCCTTGGTAGGAGCCGGCGCTTCCGGTTGGGAGTCGGGAGAGAGCTCGGTGGGGGAATCGCTGCCGTAATCGAACTCGGCGCCGCACTTCGGGCAGTATTGGGCCCCGTCCGGACACGCGTTTCTACACTGAGGGCAGGCGGACATGCGACCGATCTTATCAGGTACGCGCCGACCTTGTTGACAAGGGGGAGAGGGCGGCCGCGCAACGGCTTCGGCGCGGGGGCCGTCCCTCGACTGGTCGCCGACCGCGGCGACAGAGTCCCGGCCGACCAGGGGCTGGACGCGCTACCGGCGGCGCCTCACCTGTCGGCGGCCACGGCGCAGGACTCGTCAGCGGCGTTGCGCTGGTGCCGCGGTGCGGTCGCGGCCGGAGCGCGCCAAACTGTCGCCGACGTCGACCGGCGAAGCCCGTAATCGGAAGATCTTCGAAGCCAGGCGAAAAAAGATAGAAAAGGGGATTGCGCCCCCGGTGGGCCGGCGTCTAAATTGACCCATCGCATTCATTGTGGAGGCCTATTCGATGAGCACCATCACCGCTGTGTACAAGCTCTGGGATCCATGCGGATCTCACCCGGTGGCGGGCGCGTAATCATCGTCTCATAGACTTTCACGCAAACCCGCTCACCAGCCTCGAGCGGGTTTTTCGTTTCTTCCAGTTTCAGCTTCCAACCTGACTCCTTGCTGGTGTGCGGCTACCGCCGGACCGGTTCTACCTGCCTCACGTGGGGACCCGCTTCTGGCGGGGTGTGGAACCGATCCGCGATAGGAGCGACGACTCATGAACGCTCGATCGAAATACACCCTGATCTGGGAGCAGATGGAGGGGCAGCGGATTCGGTACGGAGCCGCCGCGCTCTCGCTGGTCGTGGCCTCGTGCTTCCTCTACCTGGTGCCGATGGTGCCGCAAGTCGTTCTGGACGGGGTGCTTGCGAAGGATCCCAGTCACGCTTCCGGCTACGTCCGCGAGGTCGTGCGACTCGTCGGGGGCGCGGAACGCTTCCGCGCGAACCTGTGGATCGCGCTGGTCTTGGTCCTCGTGCTCACCGGGTTCGGGGCCCTCTTCACCTACCTGCGGGGGGGGTGGTCGGGTCTCGCCGCGGAGCAGATCGCTCGGCGGCTCCGGGATCGATTGCACGATCACCTGCATCATCTGCCGTGTCGATTCTATGACTCCGCGGACACCGGGGACCTCGTCCAACGATGCACGTCGGACGTCGAAACCTTCCGTGTCTTCCTCTCGACCCAGCTGGTCGAGATCGGTCGGGCGGTGGTCATGATGGTCCTGCCGTTGCCGTTGATGATCGCGATCGATCCGCGGATGACGCTGGTCTCGGTCGCCTTCATCCCGATCATCGTCGCGTCGTCGGTGATGTTCTTCCGGCGGGTGCAGGGCTCGTTCCAGGCCGTGGACGAGGCGGAGGCCGCGATGACGAGCACGCTGCAGGAGAACCTGAGCGGGATTCGCGTCGTGCGCGCGTTCGCCCGTCAGGACTTCGAGGCCGAGAAGTTCGGCGCACGCAATCACGTGCATCGGGGCAAGGACCTTCGGCTCTATCGGCTCATGGGCGGCTTCTGGTCGTTGTCCGACCTCTTGTGCGGTCTCCAGATCGCGCTGGTCGTCGGGATCGGAAGCTATTGGATGAGTCGCGGCGAGCTGCCGGTCGGCACCTTCTACTTCTTCCTCGCGGCCGTGAACCTGTTCATGTGGCCCGTGCGGATGATGGGGCGGATCCTGACCGAGCTCGGCAAGGCACTGGTCGCGATCGGCCGGATCTACGAGATCCTCGCCGAGAAGCGCGAGCAGGACGCGGTCGCAGGGCGGGGTGATGTCTCGGTGGCGGACACGGCTTCGGTGGTCGTCCCTGCTGTCGGTGTCGCGCCGTCCACGGCTTCGGCGGCCGTGCCGGGTGTCGGTGTCGCGCCGTCCACGGCTTCGGTGGCCATGCCTGGCGTCGGTGTCGCCTCGTCTGCGGCTTCGATGGCCGTGCCTGACGTCGGTGATGCATCGTCCGCGGCTCCGGAGGTGGTGGTCCGTGCTTCGGTTACGGGTTCGGTATCGGCAGCGGCTGCGCTTCCGGTGGCGGCGCACATTGCATTGGAGGATGCCGACGGCGTCGACGGCCGCGCCGGTGGCGAGCCGGTGTTCCGCGGGTCGATCGAGTTCGAGCACGTCGACTTCGCGCACGGGGCGTCGCCGGTGTTGCATGACGTCACCTTCCGTGTGCGGGCGGGCGAGACATTGGCCCTCGTCGGACCGTCCGGGTCGGGCAAGTCGACGATCGTGAACCTGTTGCTGCGGTTCTACGACCCGGACGCCGGATGCGTGCTGCTCGACGATGTCGATCTCGGGACCTTCCCGCGTAAGCACGTGCGAGGTGCGATCGCCGTCGTGATGCAGGAACCGTTCCTGTACTCGAAGACATTGCGCGACAACATCCGGTTCGGTCGGCCCGAGGCACGCGTCGACGAGATCGTGGCGGCCGCGGAGGCGGCGCATGTCCACGGATCGATCGAGGCGTTCGAGGCCGGCTACGAAACGATGGTCGGCGAGCGCGGCGTGATGCTCTCGGGGGGGCAGCGCCAGCGGGTGGCTCTCGCGCGGGCGCTGCTCGATCGCCCCGCGGTGCTCGTGCTCGACGATGCGCTGTCCGCCGTCGACACCGAGACCGAGTCGTTGATCCTGGAGAACCTGCGCGCGAGGCAGGGGCAACAGACGACGATCCTGATCGCGCACCGCATCTCCACGTTGATGCATGCCGATCACATCCTCGTGCTGGAGCACGGCCGGATCGTCGAGCGCGGAACACACGCCGAGCTCGTCGCGGGGCGCGGTTTGTACCGGCGGCTCTGGGAGATCCAGACCAACCTCGAGGACGACTTGGCGCGGGATCTCGAGACGGCAACGGC
>JAGQHR010000242.1 GCA_020431745.1 Candidatus Eiseniibacteriota bacterium | reverse complement strand
AGGCGCGCGTCGAGAGTGCGGGAGTGAAAGACCGGAGTCCGATGCGCGACTTCTCGGATGATGGCGTGCGCGGATCGCACGCCCTCGTGTGTGAGTAGATCCATGCGGGCGATCGTAAGCCCGGACTCGCCCGCTGGAAACGCGGATTGTGGACCGGGTCCACGGTTGCGACGAGCCGGAGCGGATGGGAAGATGCCCGGCATGCTCGAGCGGCGCCGGGAGAGGAATCGCAAACCGTGAGCCTCCAGCTCCTGCTGTTCTGGGCGTCCTGCCTCGCGCTCTTCCTGCTGCCGGGAGCACTGGTCGCACGGTCTATCCCGGTCCTGTGGAGCCGCCTTTCCCCAGGAGAGCGACTCCTCCCCGCGTTTCTCCTCTCGGCCGGCTACCTCGGCCTGGTCTGGGTGCTCGGGTCCCTGATCCGTCCCACGGTCGACTTCTCGCTGGGACTGTGGGCGGCCGGCTGCGTGATCCTGATCCCTGTCACCGAGTGGTGGCGACGGCGCACCGGGGCGTCGGCCCGGAGGCGTACCCCGCTCCCGCCACCCGCGGGGAACCTCGCGCTCCTTGCCGCGCTCGCGTTGTGCGGCATCTCGATCTGGGCGACGTTGCACGAGGGCGGTTCCCTCGGATACATCCACGACTCGCTCGACTTCGTCTCCTTCGTCCGACGGATGCTGGAGACGGGACGCATCGACATCGTGAGCGCCGCCTACCGGAACACCGAGGGAATGGGGCCGGACCCGCGCCGGGGAGCCTTCCATCTGGGAATGGCGATGGTGTGCGCGGCCAGCGGCATCGCCCCGGATGCGATGTGGCGTTCGCTACCGGTGGTGCTGGTCCCGCTCTCGCTGTGGATCTTCTTCGCGAGCACGCGCCGCATCCTCGAGTCCGCGCCGGCGGCCGCCTTCGCGCTCCTCTTCTTCGTCGGGACGACGCTGTTCGAACCGGATCGGTTCCTGCAGAACCTGGCCTACGCGAGCCGCCTCGGCTGGGTCTATTCGTGGGTCGGAGTCTGGGCGGTCGCCCTGGGATTGGACGCCGATCGCACGGACAAGTCGCGCCCCCCGGACTGGTCGCGGCACGCCCGCGCGGTCCGTGGCCTGGTGGGACGAGGCGCCCTCGTGCTGGCCGTGCTGGGCGCGCCCATCCTGGTCGCGGTGCACGTGCTGTCCGCCGTGCAGTACCTGATCTCCTTGGCCGCGTTCTGCTGGACCTGGGCGCTCTCCCGGCGGGAGCCCCGCCCGCTGCGGCGACGACTCGCGCTGCTTCCCCTGGCAGCGGGGGCGGCCCTCGTCCCCGCGCTCTTCTTCAAGGTCATGGGAAGCTACAGCGCCGCCAATCCGATTTTCGATCACCCACAGGGCTTGCTCTATCTGTGGGACCAAGTGCCGCTGCTGGCCCCCCAACGGATGGCCGCGTGGTTCGGTTGGCCCGGCCTGCTCGCCGTCTTGCTCGTGATTCCGATGTTCCCGCGGGTGCGTGTGCGCCGGGACTTCGCCTACGTCGTGTCGGGCACGGTGATCGGAGCACTCATCCTGTTGAACCCGCTCGCGGTGATGATCCTCGAGCGCTTCAAAGCCCACTCGCTGCTCTTTCGGGTCCTGTTCGTGGTGCCGCACTTCGCGACGCTCGGGATCTACACCGCCTGGTCGCTGCGAAGGCTGCGCGACGATCGCCCCAGCTGGCGCTGGGCCGCTCCGATCGCGTTTCTCGCGCTCATCGGGCTCTTCCTCACCTTCAACGTCCGGGAGGCGACACGCTTCTTCTCCGAGCCCGCGTTCCGGCGCGGTCCCTGGATGGAGAGCCAACCTCTCCGGCGCGCGCTCGCCTTTCTCAGCGAGAGTGAATCCGAGCCGAGGGTCGTGGCCTCCGATCCCATCACGAGCTATCAGATCCCGGCCTATTCGCGGCACTACGCGATCGCACCGTTCAACCAGCACTCGTCCCCAGCCGACGACCGGGCGGTGGAGCGGATCTACGACGCGCTCGCGATCCTCAACGCATACGTGCCGATGGACCGGACGCTGCGCCTGCTGCGCGACTACCGCGTGGACTACGTGCTGGTGAACCAGAGCTTTCCTCGCTACGTGAAGTTCTACTACACGTTCATCGCGCCCGAAGCGTGGCCGGGAGAGCTCGCCAAGTTCACTCAGCTTCCGGAGGTTTTCGAGCCGGTCTACTCGGAGGACGGGATCCATCTCTTCCGCTTCCATGATCCCGGCCCCGGGTTCCACTATCCCCCGCCCCGGAATCCGTACGTGATGATCCCCGCGGAAGAGGCCGGGGCGCTCGATCGCGCGACTCTGGCGACGCGGCTCGGGGTGGAGCCCGCTTCCGTTCCCCCGATCGAGGGCCTCGAGATGATCGGCGTCGCGTGGACGCAGCGGACCTTCACCGCGGGCGACTACGTCAAGATCCGCAGCTACTGGCGGCGCACGGGGCCACCGCCGACGCTTCCGGTGGAGGCGTTCTTCCGGCTCGCCACCGACTATCCGAGCCCGCTGTTCGAGAATCCGTGGTTCGGAAAGCCCTATCGGCGCTTCTACGAGAAGAAGGTCGGCCTCACCTATCGCTTCGGAAGGCTCCACGAGCCGCTGGAGGAATCGTTCCCCACGTTCCTCTGGGAACCCGGAGCCGTCTATTGGGACGAGTTCTGGATCCCCGCGCCCCGTCACGCGGCCCCCGGCGAGTACCAGGTGGCGGTCAAGCTCTACGAGGTCCCCTACGCACCCAATTACTACCTGACCGATTTCCTGCGGGTGAACGATTCGCTGGAGGGAGTGGAGATCGGACGCGTCGAGTTGGTCCCGCCCCGGGATTGAACGCCCCGCCGGCTACATCTCGTGACTGGAGGTACGGGATCGCGTCTCTTCCTGCCAGAGTCGGAGGAAGAGCTCGATCGAGCCGGGGGCGAACCCGGCGTAGTGGTTGTTGAAGTAGACGAAGGTCTCCCGCCCGCGTCCCAACAGCGACTGGACGGCAGCGATCCAGGGACGCGTCTCCGCCTCCCGGTCGATCAGCACGGAATCCCAGTCGCCGCGCCGGCGTCCTTCCTCGCGCGCTTCCGCGACCATCAGATCCATCTCGCGATGGTGGCCGAGAAAGCGGATGTAGGCGAAGTCGGCGGTGATCGGATCCATGCGGCGCAGCAGCTCCGGCCCCGAAGGCATCGTGAAGTACTCCACGAGGGTCAGCGCGACGTTGCGTGACCGCAGGAGATCGAGGAGGGGCTGCCCCACCCACGACTCGTTGCGGACCTCGATGGCGTAACGTCCTCGCTCCGGCAGCAACGGCAGGAACGCTTCCAGACGCCGGAGGAAGTCCTCGCCCGTCTCCCATTCATGCGGATCGCGATTCCGGGAAACGTAGGGAAACTGGAACAGCAGGGGCCCACGGTGCTCGCCCAGCACGTCACAGAGGTCCAGGAACTCGCGCCACTCGTCCTCGCATCCGACGAGGTACTTCTCATGCGTGACCGACTTGGGCACTTTGAGCGAGAAGATGAATCCGGGCGGGGCCTTCCGCGCCCAGGCCTCGAACGTCCGGATCGACGGAACGACGTGCCAGGTGGCGTCGATCTCCACGGTGTGGAAGCGCATCGCGTAGTGCGAGAGGAAGTCGGCCGGCTTCGCGCCTACGGGATAGAAGCCACCGATCCAGTCTTCGGAGCTGAACGACGAGGTTCCCAAGTGGACGCCGGCGGGCAGGAACGACTGGTCGAGCTCGACCGGGCGGATCATGCGCGCCTCACCGTCCCACCACCGACTTGCGGGTCGCGACGAAGTCCTGCACCTCGATCCAGAGGAAGTTCGCGATGAGGCGGATCTCCTGATCCTCCTCGGGCGAGATCTCGCCGTCGGCCATCGCGAGCTCCAGCATCGCGCGGAGGAGACCCAGACGTTCCTCCATCGCGGTGATGCGGTTGAACTCGGCGCAGAGGCGCTGCCGATCCAGATCCTGGGCGACCCGCAGCTGGATCGCGCGCAGCACGTAGTCGACCTCGGCCGGCTGGAAATCGAAGCGTTCGGCGAGCAGCGAGCGCAGGCGGGCGGCTTCTTCCGGCTCGACCACGCGATCCGCGTAGATCACGCGATAGAGCAGAGCGCCGAAGAGCGTGGCGTAGGCCCGGCGACGTTCCGCATCCCCGCCGATCCCGTCGTTGCGCTCCGGCGAGCGGCCCACCAGCTCCCGAGCCAGCTCGCCGAGGTTCCCGCCGCCCAACAATCCCCGGAGCTTTCCGAGAACTCCGGTCGACGGACCGGATGTCTCCCGGAGGGACTCGCGGATCAGACGCAGTGCCTCGACCTCTTCGGGAGCCCGCGCCGAGTCCGCTTCGATCAGACGCTCCGCCCGCGACATCAGCCGAGCGTGATCTTCCGCACTGGCCACTTCCTGAAACGCATGCAACGCCCGCTCGAAGTCTTCGCGCGACAGGGGCGTCTCCAGCATCTCCTCGATCTGCATCCGCTCGCCGAGCCCCAGGCCGTACTCGACCGCGAGCCCCCGGAGAAACCGTCGCTCCGGCTCGGTCACGTTCCCGTCCATCCAGGCCAGAGTGGCCAGCACGCGCAGCAGTCTGGCTTCCGTCGAATCCGAAGTCATTCCAGTCGTCCGCTCTCCCACGGTCCGTCATCGCAAATCGGCACGAACTCCGGGGAGATTGGCAGCCGGTCCCGGGACAGTCAACGTCCTGGTGCGCGGCCGTCCGGGAGGGCGTCATAGCGATCCCAGTCGATGCGGTAGACCGTGTAGTAATAGTCGTCGGAACGACGAATCCCGAGCGGTCCGATGCGTCGCCAGAAGAGCATCTCGAGCACACCGCGCAGCTCGGGGTGCGAGGCGAACCGATCCGGGGACGTGAAGCGATCGATCAGGTAGTCCGGCCGGGCGACCTTCGCGAACCCGAAGGAGGCGACGAACTCGTCGAGCGTCTCCCCGCTCTGGGCCGCGATCATCTCGGGAGTGACCAGTCCGGAGAGATCGATGACGGTCCGTTCCGAGTAGTATCCGACCGCACCGATGTCGGGTACGGCCAGCGTCGCCTCCGGCGCGGTGTTCTCGTGAGCCCACTTCCCGATCCACACCAGCGAGTCGTCGATCCCGCGCGTGAACGAGAGCGCCGGCGGCAACGCGACGACGTAGAGCACCAGAAGGTTCTGCACGGCGAACAGGGAGGCGGCGAGCCACGGCGCCCGCCCCGACCACGGTCCGCCGCGTTCCCGCAGATAGTCGATGGCGGCGAATCCCAGCACGACAACGATGCCGAGCGCGGGCACCAGATAGCGCGAGACCAGAACCGAGCCGCGCACCGCGTAGAGCGCCGGCAGCGCGATCATCCAGGCCGCGGGCAGAGCCGCGCGCCCCAGCCAGGGCCGGATGCGTCCACGGTCGCGGGCGAGCACGGTGATCACCGCGATTCCGATGAGCACGACCTCGCCGGCATTGGTCGCACCGATCAGGCCGAGCTCCCGGCGCACGACATGGACCACCGTGGCCGGATCGAGCCGGAAGCTGCCGGCCTTCGCGTAGGCCGTATTGGGAAAGATCTGCCCGAACTCATGCCAGAGGAACAGGCCCCACGGCACCAGCACCGCGGTGGCACCCAGCCCGAGAACGGCGAGCCGGAGGAGCCGACGCCGCCGCGCGAAGCAAAGCAGATCGAGCCCGGCCAACGGAACCAGACCCAGGCACTCCGGCCGGGCCAGCGTGGCCAGGCCCCAGCAGATCGACGAGAGCCAGGGCGCCGCGTCGCGTCTTCGCTCGCGCAGATGAAGGGCGATTCCGGCCAGCACCAGAGCCGTCGCGAGCGACGTTTCCATTCCGGAAATGGCCCAGCGCAGGAGCCAGGCGTTCACGGAG
>JAGQHR010000241.1 GCA_020431745.1 Candidatus Eiseniibacteriota bacterium | reverse complement strand
TTCCACTGACTGGGCGCAAAGAAACCGATCTCGATCGTGACGTGGACGGGGATGTCGTACTCGTAGAAAGCCAGGAGTCCGGACGGCAAGGAGCCGATCGTACCTCCCGGGTGGAAGATGACGTTGTGCACGTCCGGAACGTCGCACAGAATCGTGAAGTTGCCGCTCTCCAGGCTGGAGATGACGACGTCCATCTCGATCCGGATGAGATCCTGATCTTCCAGAACCGCCTCGTGCGTGCCGCCGATCCGGAACTGCAGCTGGTCATAGCCGAAGGTCCCGTTCCCGAACGCGCACGGTTGATCGGTGAGACCGGCGAGCGCGCTCACGACGGTGGGATCGCCGAACGGTATCGAGGTCGGCGTTTCACGAGGAGCCGCGCCGGATCCCGTCACCGGAGGAAGGCCGACCGTGTGGGGCGGGCTCCCGAAGTCGACATCGTAGAGCAGCACTTCGTCCGCCGCGGCGACATCGGGCTCCAACGCTCCCAGAACGCCCAGCGCGAGCACGGCGACGCAGATCGATTTGGTCATGATGTCCTCCTCGTGCGGGCGTGGGGGGGCCCTTGGTGTGATCGTGCGAGGGTATCTCCGTCGGATGAGTCTAGCGTACCGGCCACCGGACGGACGACGCCGCCGGGCTCCCGCTGCTCCCACGCGCGACGAAATCGGATCCCCGCGCGGCCGATTCCGGGGATTCCCCTGAATTCCGGATGCTGGGGTCAGGGACCGGCGATCGAAACCCGCTCGATGTTCGCGCCCACGCCCCGCAGGCGATCCTCGATCCGCTCGTAGCCGCGATCGATGTGATAGACGCGGTGCAACAACGTCTCCCCTTTCGCCACCAGCCCGGCCAGGACGAGCGCCGAGGACGCGCGCAAATCGGTCGAGGTGACGAGCGCCCCCGAAAGCTGCGCCGTTCCCCTCACCGTGGCCACGTGATCGGAAAGGACGATGTCCGCCCCCATGCGCGCGAGCTCCGGCACGTGGGTGAAACGATCCGGATAGATCGTCTCGGTGACCACGCCGGTGCCCTCGGCAACGCTCAGGAGCGCCAGGAACACGGCCTGCAGATCGGTCGGAAAGCCGGGATAGGGCGCCGTCGTGATCCGCGTGGCCCGGAGCCGCGACGGAGCCTCGATCTGGATCGATTGCGCCTCGATCGCGAAGCGAACCCCCATGTCGCGGAACCGCTCGAACACGATCGCGAGGTGATCGGGGCGTGCCCCCACCAGGTTGACCTGTCCTCCGGTGATGGCCGCCGCTGCGATGAAGGTGCCGGCCTCGATCCGATCGGGAATGTTGTCGAACTCGACCGGCGAAAGCGACGATACCCCGTCGATGGTGATCGTCGTCGTGCCCTGTCCCTGGATCTTCGCCCCGGCCGCGATCAGGAAATCGGCCAGCGCGACGATCTCCGGCTCGCGCGAGGCGTTTTCGATCACGGTCGTTCCGCGTGCCAGGGTCGCCGCCATGAGGACGTTCCCGGTGGCGCCGACGCTGGAAATGTCGAATGCGATGTGCGCACCCCGCAGCCCACCGGCCGGCGCCTCGGCGACGATGTAGCCGTGGTCGAGCTCGACCTTTGCGCCGAGCAGCTCCATGCCGCGCAGGTGCAGGTCGACCGGACGCGGTCCCCAGGCGCAGCCACCGGGGAGCGAGACCTTGGCCCGTCCCATCCGGGCGAGCAGCGGTCCGAGGACGTAGATCGACGCGCGCATCGTGCGGACGAGGTCCCAGGAAGCCTGCACCTGCGTCAGCTCGGTCGCATCGACTTCGAACGAGTGATTGGGATACCCGCCCCGGGCGCCGAGCTCTGCGAGCACCTTGTGCATGGTGACGACGTCGCGCAGGTGCGGCACGTTGTGGATGATGCTGCGACCCGGTATCAGGAGCGCTGCGGCCATCATGGGGAGAGCGGCGTTCTTGGCGCCGCTGACGGGCAAAGTACCTTCGAGCCGGCGTCCGCCGACGATCCGGAATGCGTCCACGTTCCCTCTCTTTTCCACCCGCGGGGGCGGGTGGTCGACCCCCGGCATGGCTCCGGCGCGACCATGGTCGTGCGCGGGCCGTCGGGTCCAGCTGACGCGCCCCGTAGCACCTGATCCCTCGGTGCGGGCCTCAGCATAGTACAAAACACACGGAAATGGCACCGTTCGCTGACGCGGAGATCTAGGACGAAGGCCGCGTCGTCGACGCGCGCAGACATTCGGCGGCCCGCTCGTGCAGCAGCCGTTGCTCGCGTAGATTGCGCGTGAGGGATGCCGCACGCTCCAGCTCGGATCGGGCCTCGTCGAATCGACCCAGCTTGCGAAGGAAGTCCCCCCGCACGGCGGGGAGCAAGTGATAGGACGACAGTGCCGGATCGTCGCGCAAGGTTTCCGTCGCTTCCAGTCCCGCGGCGGGACCGAACGCCATTCCCAACGCGACCGCGCGGTTCAGGTCGATGACGGGAGACGGCACGACCTGCGCCAACGCGTCGTACAGGGCGGCGATCCGCTCCCAGTCGGTGTCCTCCGCCATCCGAGCCCGTGCGTGACACGCCGCGATCGCGGCTTGCAACCCGTAGGGACCGAGCGTCCCGCCGCGAGCCTCGGCCCGGGAAAGCGCGTCCAGGCCCCGCCCGATCAACAACCGATCCCACCGTCCCCGATCCTGATCGAGAAGCAGAATCGGATCGCCGGACGGTCCGATCCGCGCACGCAGGCGTGACGCCTGCAGCTCCAGCAACGCGACCAGACCGTGCACCTCGGCCTCGTTCGGCATCAGTCCGGCGAGGATCCGCCCGAGGCGGAGCGCGTCGTGACACAGCTCGGGTCGTATCCAGTCCTCACCCGCGGTCGCCGAGTATCCCTCGTTGAAGATCAGGTAGATCACTTCCAGCACGGAGGCGAGCCGCTCACCCAGCACCGACGCCGGAGGAACCTCGAACGGCACGCGCGCCGCCGCCAGGCTGCGTTTGGCACGGACGATCCGTTGCGCCACCGTCGGCTCCGGAACCAGGAAGGCCCGCGCGATCTCGTCGGTGGAGAGCCCGCCCAGCAATCGCAGGGTCAAAGCGACCCGCGCGTCCTGAGATAGGACGGGATGGCAGGCGATGAAGACGAGGCGCAGGAGATCGTCGCCCACCGGATCGTCCAGCGACCCGGCATCCGATGAGGAGTCGTCCGCCAGCTCGTGCAGCAGCTCGGCGTGCTTGCGCTCGATGCGCTGCCCTCTGCGGAGGCGATCGATCGCCCGATGCTTGGCCGTCGCCATCAGCCAGGCACCGGGATTGGTCGGCACTCCGACCTCCGGCCACCGTTCGAGCGCTGCGACCAGCGCGTCCTGGGCCAGCTCTTCGGCGAGGTCGAGATCGCGGACGATGCGGGTCAGACCCGCGATCAACCGCGCCGACTCGATGCGCCACACCGCGACGATCGAACGATGGACCTCGGACGTCACGGGAGCGGCCTGCGAGTCCGAGCCGTTCGGACCCGCAGACTCCCGCGCGCGCGGCTGGTGATCCTCAGCGGGAGTATCCCGATTCACGGCGCAGCTTCTCCTCGGCCGCCCGCCCTTCCGGACTGAGGGCGTCGCCGAATTCCTCCGCCTCGAAGACGCGACGGATCTCGACGTGACACTCCTCTTCGTGCGGATTCGGGCTCCGCTTGATCCACTCGACCGCCTCTTCCAGAGACTTGCACTCCAGGAGCCAGAAACCGGCGATCAGCTCCTTGGTCTCGGCGAACGGGCCGTCGATGACCGACCGGTTCCTGCCCGAAAAGACCACCCGGGCGCCTCGGGACGAAGGGTGGAGCCCCTCGCCGGCCAGGAGCACGCCCGCCTTGGCCAGCTCCGCGTTGAACTTCCCCATCGCTTCGAGCATCTCGGGGTCCGGCATCGCTCCCGCTTCGGTCTCCTTGGTCGCCTTGACGATCGCCATGAAACGCATGATCGATTCTCCTTCGTCGCACTCGCGCAGTCTTCGGGTGGATCCTCTTCGAACCGGAGGGGCCTCTCCCCTTCATCTACGCGTCGACCGAGACCTGGTCGAATCGACATCCCGGTTCATCTTTTTTTCGGGCGGAGACTCGGGCGCGCGGCCTGTTACCAGATCTCGGGCCACCGCCGGTCGCCGTCCAGCGAGTAGTCCCGGGGCAGCTCGGGATACCCCAGGAGCCGTCGGTAGTGGTTCGCATCCCTGCGGTTGTGGCAGCAGAAGGTGACGACGCGCGGGTAATCGTGACGTCCGAGAAACGTGGCCGTCGCCGTCACCGCCAACGGCACCGTCATCTGCCGGGGATAACCGAACGTCCCGGTCGCGAGGCAGGGCAGGGCCAGGGAGGAGAACTGAGCCTGCTCCGCGACCCGGAGACAGAGGCGGTAGGCCTCCAGAAGATCCCTGGCCTCCCCCTCGTTTCCGCCCCACCACCGCGGAGCCATGGTATGGATGACCCAGCGGGCCTGGAGGTCGAATCCGGGGGTCATCCGTGCGATACCGACATCGATCCAGCCGAGCTTCCGGTACGCCGCCAGCAACTGCGGACCGGCGGCCGCATGGAGCGCACCTTCGACCGCGCCGTAGAGCACGTCGCGACGCTTGCCGCAGGGGTTGACGACGGCCTCGACGTCGAGGAGAGCGAGGTTGCCCTCCACCACGTTCATGCGCTCGTGCATGGGAAAACTCACGAGTCCCGCTCCCGTCTTGCGATCACTCCGCGCTCGCGACCGGTGAGGTCGCGATACCGTTCCAACGTTTCGAAACCCGCCGCCGCCAACCATGTTTCCACGACGACGGCCTGGCCGAGTCCGAGCTCCAAAGCCAAGAGTCCTCCCGGAGCCAACACTCTCCGCGCCTGCCGGAGCAGCTCCGCGACGATCTGCAGACCGTCGGGTCCCCCATCGAGCGCCAGGGAGGGCTCGTGTCGGCAGACCTCGGGGGCGAGACCCGGTACGTCTCCCGTCGGGATGTATGGAGGATTCGAAACGATCACCATCCGCTCGACCGGCGCCGGCGGGGCCAGCGCCGTCAGGAGATCCGCGCACGCGAATCCTACCACGGCCCCGTCCGCACGATCGTTGACGAGCGCGTTGGTTCGCGCGTACGCCAAGGCGGCCTCGGAGCGATCGACCCCGATCCCACCCCAACCCGGCAGCTCGGCAAGGAGCGCGAGCAGGATCGCTCCGGAGCCGGTCCCGACGTCGACGAGCCACGGGCGCGCGGTTCCGGTTGGGACGGGAGGCGCGGCCGGGACCAGAGACGAGGACGGCGCCGTTCCCGGATCCGCCGGGTCGCGCTCCCACCATCCCACGCGCCGGATCCAGTAGAGGAGGCGTTGCACGAGGACTTCCGTCTCGGGGCGTGGAATGAGGACACCGGGACCGACCTGCAAATCGAGATCGCAGAAAGGCACCGATCCCAGGAGATACTGGAGCGGCTCGCGCGCCTGGCGCCGCCGCACCAGAGCGTCGAAGCGTTCGAGCGTCGCCGCGGGAATCGGGTCGTGGTCCGGCAACGAGAGCAACTGGGTCCGGGTCCGGTCCAACGCGTGGGCGGCCAGGTGCTCGGCCTCCATGCGCGGGTTGTCGGACCCGATGGACGCGAGCGCGCGCGCAGCGTCTCCGATCCGGCGCCTGAGCTCGCCTATCGCGGGCATGCCCTCCCCCGGAACGTCACGCGAGCAAAACGCATCGGAAAGCGCCATCCGTTCGACTAGAGCACGCCTCCCGCGGCCAGGCGGGCTTCCGAGTCCGCGAGCTTGAGGGCCTGCAGCAACGCAACGATGTCCCCCTCGAGGATCGTGGGCAGATTGTAGAGGGTCAGGTTGATCCGATGGTCGGTCACCCGCCCCTGCGGAAAGTTGTAGGTGCGGATCTTCGCGCTCCGATCGCCCGTCGAGACCATCGAC
>JAGQHR010000240.1 GCA_020431745.1 Candidatus Eiseniibacteriota bacterium | reverse complement strand
CGCGTGACTACGCGGAGAATCGCGACCCGGCCAGGGAAGCTGCGCTCGCGTGCGCCGCCGACCTGCGCGGCGACGGGCCGGGCGCCGGAAGCGAACTGGATGAATCAGTCCGCGCCGCACCCAGGTCCGGATTGCCTCGACCGTCCGGCGACTGGACGGGACTGCTGTCTCTCGGGTACGAGCAGATTCCGGTGGCCGTCCATTTCGGAGACCGTCCTTCCGCGGATGTCCCCGCGGAAGGAGGGGCTTCGGACACTTGGGACGTGACTCTGGATCTTCCCAGCGAGGACGCCTTCGGTTTGGCGGTGCAGGACCTCGAATACGACGGCGGAATCCTGCGCTTCGGCCTCGATCTCGGAGAAATCGTTCCCTTTGAAGGACGGGTGAACGGAGCCCGCATCCTCGGGCGCTTCGTGCTCTCGGGGCGGGAGTGGCTCTTCCTGCTCGAACGCTAGCGGTCGACGCGAACCGAACGACCCGGGCGAGCGGTGCCGGGAGGAGCATCGCGCGTGAACGCCAGCAGCGATGCCCCGCCGATCACGAGGATCGCGCCCACGGCGCTCCAGGCATCGGGGAACGCATCGAAGAAGATCGCACCCCAGAGCGCGGCAAAGACGATCTGCGTGTAGCCGACGGTCATCGCGCGCCCTGCGCTCAGTCGCGCGAGCCCCGTGGTCAGGAACATCTGCGCGATCTGGGTCGAAACGCCGATCCCCAGCAGCCACCACCACTCGATTCCCCGCGGCCAAACGAAGACCGGCCAGACCAAAGGCAGCGTCGCCGGTACCGCAACCAGCGGGAAGTAGAACACGATGACCAGCGCATGGTCCGTGCGGGCGAGCTTGCGGACGGCGACATACGCCCCGGCACTGAATACCGCTCCGCCGATCGCGGCCGCGAGCCCGGCCGGGTCGAGCGCCGCCGCTCTTGCGCCGAACAGAAAGTCGGGTCGGCTCACCAGGAGGACGCCGCCGAGGCTGGTGACGATCGCGACGGCCAGCGGCCAGCCGACGCTCTCGCGCAGGAGCAGGGCCGCGAGGAGCGCCGTCAGCACCGGGTTGAGGAAGTGGATCGTCGTGACCTCGGCCAGAGGGAGCCGCGTGATCGCGAAGTAGAAACAGGCGAGCCCGCAGAACCCCAACACGCCGCGGATGACCAGAAGCTTGCGCTGCGTTCCCCACATCGGGATGCGGGCCGCGCGCAACCACGTCCAGGAGATGATCAACGTCACGACGCCGCGCGCGAGCACGAGCTCCATCGCGGGAAGAGTCCGCCCCGCGATCTTGACCAGGAGGCTCATCAGACTGAAGAAGAACGCGGCCCCCAACATATAGAGGATGCCGAGACGATGGGTGGAGCTGCCGGGGACGGTCGCCTGGGGAGAGCCGGTCATGCGAGGAGGATCGTCGACGGCGGTCGCCGCCTCAAGCCCGCACGCGGTGGAAGCCGGCGCCCCGGATCCGCCCGCAGCAAGCGCGACCACTGCGTCTTCCGCCGAGGAGGCGTTCGGTCCCTGGGTCCGATCTCAGCGCAGCTCGGTCAGAAGCTCCCGCGAGTAGGGTACGAGGTCGCGCCAACGGCCGCTCCGAACCAGCGGGACCCAATCGGGATTCGCGATCAACGCCCGTCCAACCGCGACCAGATCGATTTCCCCGTCCTCGACCATCGCGAGGATCGGCTCCGGATCGGCGACCGCCTGTTCGGGCGGCGGGGGCGACTCGTCCATTCCGCGAAACAGCGACACCTTCCCCACTCCGACGACCGGCAGCCCGGAGAGGCGTCGCGACCACGCGGCCAGCGAGTCCGGCGACGTCTCGAAGGCCGGGTCGAGGAGATCCCGTGTGCTCACGTGGAGGATGTCGACGCCCGCCTCGCGCAGCGCGACCACCCAGCGCTCGAGCTCGTCCGGACCGCGGAACTTGATCTCGCGGTAGTCGTCCACCTTCCATTGGCTGAATCGATAGAGGATCGGAAAGTCGGGTCCGACCTCGGTGCGGATGGCCCGGACGACTTCCAGCGGGAAGCGCATCCGATTCTCCGGGCTCCCACCGTGCTCATCGGTGCGGCGATTGTTCACGGGGCTGAGGAACGAGTCGAGCAGATAGCCGTGAGCGCCGTGGATCTCCAGGGCATCGCTCCCGATCTCGATCGCGTTCCGTGCCGACAGCCGGTACGCCTCGAGTACTTGTCGGAAGTCGTCGGGCTCCATCGCCCGCACCTCGGGACGCGCGGTGCCGTCCGGTCGCGGCGGCATCGTGGCGGCGCTCGGCCCGATCGGGTTCGCCGCCAGCCGGCCGGTGTGCCAGAGCTGCGGGGCGAAGGCCCCTCCCGCCGCGTGGACCGCGTCGACCACGCGCCGCCATCCTTCAACCTGCCCCGGCGTTTCGAGACGCGGGACGGTGAGGGTGTCGTAGGCGTGGAGGGAATCGACGGAGATCCCTTCGCTCACGATCAATCCCACGTCGTTTTGGGCGCGCCGTTCGTAGTAGGCGACGATCGCATCGGTGAGGATGCCGTCCGGCGCGGCCTTGCGACGGGTCATCGGCGCCATCACGACGCGGTTTCGCAGACGGAGGGTGCCGTGGCTCCACGGCTGGAACAACAAGGATCGGGTGCGGTCGCTCATCGTCTGAGGATAGCGTAAGCTCGGCCCGCGGAGGTCCATGAACCCCAGTTCCCCAGAATCGACGTCCCGTCGTCGCGAGCCGGCGAGGTTCACCGGGCGCGAGGAACGCTCGATCACGCTGCTCTGCGCGATCTATGCGTTGCGTATCCTGGGCATGTACATGGTGCTGCCGGTCCTCTCGCCCTATGCGGGTCAAATGCGCGGAGCGAGCGGGGTCATGACCGGGCTCGCCCTCGGGGCCTACGGGTTGACCCAGGCCGCGTTCCAGATCCCGTTCGGGGTCCTCAGCGATCGGATCGGACGCAAGCGTGCGATCTTCGTCGGCCTGATGCTGTTCGCCGCCGGCAGCGCGGTCGCCGCCTGGGCGCGCACCGCCCCCGTCCTGGTCGTCGGTCGGCTGATCCAGGGGACGGGCGCCGTCGCTTCCGCGGTCGTCGCCTTGACCGCAGATCTGACCCGCCCCGAGGTCAGAACGCAGGCCATGGCGCGGATCGGGGTCTGGCTGGGAGCGTCGTTCGCCATCGGAATGACGAGTGGCGGCTTCTTCGCACGCGTCGTGGGGGTTCCCGGGCTGTTTTGGGGAACGGCCGCGGCCAGCGTCCTCGGAGGGTTCCTCCTCCTGCTCCTCATTCCGGAGCCGTCGGCCCAGGCGGGAGACGGTCGGCTGCATGCGAACGAGATCGGCGCGATCCTGCATCAGCGTCCTTTGGTCGCGCTCTACCTGGGGACATTTCTCCTGCATCTGACCCTGACGGCGATCTTCGTGATCCTGCCGCTCTCCTTCCAGATGCGGTTCGGCGAGGGGCAGATCTGGAAGCTGCTGGTTCCGCTCATCGTGATCGGGCTCGTCGCGATGACGCAGATCGCCCGCTTCTCCGATCGTGAAAAACGATCGTTCGACGTTCTTCTGGGAGGCGGCGTTCTGCTGGCGGCTTCGTGCACCGTCTTCGCGATCTTCGGGGTCGGCGGCAATGGCCTCTACGTCGCGCTCTTCCTCTTCATCCTCGCGATCGCCGGGCTGGAGCCGGTGCTTCCCTCTCTCACGACCCGACTGGCCGGGGAGGGGAGGACGGGGGCGGTCACCGGCGGCTTCCACATGAGTCAGTTCCTCGGTTCGTTCCTGGGAGGTTTTCTGGGTGGACTCTTCCTGGTCGCCGGCGCTCGCTCGCTCTTCCTGATCCTCGCAGTCGCCGCCGGCCTGTGGGTACTGCTCGCATACGTGCTGGTGCGGAGCCGGGTGCGTACCGGCCCGTAGCGCCTCCCGCGATACGCGGAAGCGAGAGATCGTTGCGAGGATGCCGAACCCCGGAGCAAATCACCGCCCGACGGCGTGCGATCCGCTAGAATGACAGCGACTTTGTCGCCTCTGCCGATCGACCGGACGAGGCGAGAAGGTGCACACAATCCCAAGACGATGGAGTGCCATCGCCTCGTTGGTGACGAAGAGGAGGAACGATGTCATACACATCCGTTCACGACTTCATGAACTTCGTGAGCGTCCGGAACAAAGGCGAGGCCGAGTTTCTGCAGGCCGTCGAAGAAGTCGTGGAATCGATCTGGGGCTTCTTGCAGGAGCATCCGCATTACAAGGAAGCACGCATCCTGGAGAGGATCGTCGAGCCGGAACGCGTTCTCATGTTCCGCGTTCCCTGGATGGACGACCGCGGTGTCGTTCAGGTCAACCGTGGCTTCCGGGTCGAGTTCAACAGCGCCATCGGTCCGTACAAGGGTGGCCTGCGCTTCCATCCCACGGTCAATCTCAGCATCCTGAAGTTCCTTGGGTTCGAGCAGGTGTTCAAGAACAGCCTCACCACGTTGCCGATGGGCGGTGGCAAGGGCGGATCGGACTTCGATCCCAAGGGAAAGTCCGACAACGAAGTGATGCGGTTCTGCCAGAGCATGATGACGGAGCTGTCCCGCCACATCGGACCGAACACCGACGTTCCGGCCGGCGACATCGGTGTCGGTGGTCGGGAGATCGGGTTCCTCTTCGGCCAGTACAAGCGCCTGCGCAACGAGTTCACGGGCGTGCTGACGGGCAAGGGGATCAACTGGGGCGGTAGCTTGATTCGTCCGGAAGCGACCGGCTACGGCTGTGTCTACTTCGCGAACGAGATGCTCGAGACCCGCAGCGATTCCTTCAAGGGTAAGAAGGTGACGATCTCCGGATCCGGCAACGTCGCGCAGTTTGCGGCGGAGAAGGTCCTCGACCTGGGCGGCATTCCCGTCACGTTCTCCGACTCCGGCGGAACGATCTACGATCCCAAGGGGATCGATCGCGACAAGCTGAACTGGGTCATGGATCTCAAGAACGTCCGGCGCGGACGGATCCAGGAGTACATCACCAAGTTCGGCGGCGAGTTCCGCGAGGGCGAGCGCCCTTGGACGGTGCCGTGCGACGTGGCGCTGCCGAGCGCGACCCAGAACGAGCTGGACGGCGCGTCGGCCAAAGCGCTCGTCGAGAACGGCTGCATCTGCGTCGCCGAGGGTGCGAACATGCCGAGCACTCCGGAAGCGATCGACGTCTTCCAGTCCAAGCGGACTCTCTACGGACCGGGCAAGGCGGCCAACGCGGGCGGCGTCGCCGTTTCCGGCCTCGAGATGTCGCAGAACTCGATGCGGTTGGGGTGGACGCGCGAAGAGGTCGACTCCCGCCTGCATCGGATCATGAAGGACATCCACGCGGCGTGCGTGAAGCACGGCCACCGCAGCGACGGCACCACGGATTACGTCGTAGGCGCCAACGTGGCGGGCTTCATCAAGGTCGCGGACGCGATGCTGGATCAGGGTCTGGTCTGATCACGTTCGCCCGGAGCACTCCGGGAAGTTCATTCGAAGAGAGGCGGGTCGAACCAACGGCCCGCCTCTTTGAATTCCGGTGGTTCGTCGGGGTCAGCCGAGGAAGAGGACCGCGGTACCCGCGACCGCGAGCAGCGCCCCCAAGGCCGCGCGCGGACTGACGTGCTCTCCCCGCAGCCGAATCGCCAGCGGCAGGATGAGCACCGGGGTCAAAGCCATGATCGTCGCCGCCACTCCCGCCTTGGCCAGCTGGACGGCGACGAGGGAAAGCGAGACTCCGACGAACGGTCCGAAGAACGCACCGATCGCGGTCAGCCCGACGCCCCGCCGATCCCGCAACGCCGGTAGGACCCGGGGCCACCACCGACTGACCGTGAACACGACCAGGAATCCGAAGATGCCCGCGAACACCCGGATCTGAGTTGCCGCGAAGGGGTCGTAGCCGCCCATCCCCAGCTTGCTCAGGACC